>NZ_JBQXES010000028.1:0-27370 GCF_052599055.1 Thermophilibacter sp. ZX-H3
GAGGCCCGCGCGCGACGCCCTCTCGTCCATGCCGACCGACGACGACATCGACCTGCTCTACAGGACCTACTCGGCGGGCCCCAAGCGCGACGACGGGGGCCCGGAGTGGGGCGACCGGGTCGTGTGGAAGGAGCTCCACCACAAGGACCCGTACCCCTTCTGGCTGGACTAGGACAGGCGTTCTGCCGAGACACACATTTTGTCCTATAACCCTCGTTTGTAGATTAGTTAGAACACGTAGTAGCAGCTCTCGGGTAGCCCATGTCTCAGATTGGGAGTGTAATAGGGGTCGGTTCGAGAGAATCTGTCCGCCCAACGCGCGGTAAGCGTCGCTTTCTCTTTGAGGTAGCGCGCCCTGCTCGCGGGGTCCTCGTCAAAGCCCCTGCTGAGAGATTCGTAATGATAGAGCGTAACGAGAGGGCTATAGACAATCAGCAGGTCCTTCTCCTGAAGCCTGAAGCAGTAGTCGATGTCATTGTATGCCACCGCAAGTTCCTCGTCGAAGCCCCCCACGAGGTCAAATGAGGAACGCGCCGTCATCATGCAGGCAGCCGTTACTGCAGAGAGATTGCGCGGAGTCTCAAGAAGCTCGAAGTAGCTGTGAGATCCGTCAGGAATATGCGTGAAGAAGTGCCCCGGCTCACCAGTTGTGTTGACGCCTGCGTGCTGCACGGTTCCGTCTGGGTAGAGCAGCTTCACCCCCACGGCTCCCACGTCACTGCGCGCGCAGAGGCCCAGCATGATTTCTATCCAGTTTTCGGTGACAACCTCAGTATCATTATTGAGCAGGAGGAGATAGCTACCCCTGCTTGCCCGTGCGCCCACATTTACAAGTCTGGAGAAATTGAACTCTTTGGAGTAAGCCTCGATTCTGATTCTATCCCCATGGCTGCTTATCAGCTTAGTATAGAGCGAGCGCGTCTCGTCCTTCTCGCTTCCGTTGTCAACAAGAACAATCTCATAATTATTATATGTAGTTCTATTAATAATTGATTCGATGCAACGCTGCAAGATGGGTGCATTGTCCTTGGTTGGGATGACGATGGATACGAGGGGATGGGGTTCGGGGACGTCGTAGATGATCTTGTATGTGAACGGCCGTTCCGCTGCAGAGACCGTCGCCCTAAGCCCCAGACGCTCAAGATGGCGACTCACTGCCCTGATGCCGCTCTTCACGGCATAGGGCTTAGAGTCAGATCCTGAGGCCGTGGACGAGGGGGTGACCCGCCAGTGGTACAGGATTCTGGGCACATGGTGGATGTGTCTGGTCCTCTCAGCCGCCTCAAGAGTCAGGTTGTGGTCCTGGGCTCCATCAAACTCAGCGGTATTGGGCTCGAGCTGGTCAAGCAGTGTTTTTCTGATTGTCAGCATATGGCAGACGTAGTTGTTGTTCCGCAACATGTCTATGCTGAAATCAGGCTTAAAGAACGGCATTGCATACGTGCCGTCGGGCATGAGCTTGTCTTCGTCGCAATAGAGGAGGTCAATGTCAGGGTCCTCAGAAATAGCCCTTGCGTATTCGTAGAGCGCGTCAGGCTCAAGGAGGTCGTCATGATCGAAGAAGCAGACGTAGTCCCCCTCCGCCATGGCGATGCCCGCGTTCGTGTTCTCTGATATCCCACCGTTCTTTGGGAGCGTCAAAGATCTCACTCGTTGATCTTTCTCGCAGCATCGCTCAACTTCGTCGGCGAGTTCCGCAGACTCTGGGCTTGCATTCACA
This sequence comes from Thermophilibacter sp. ZX-H3, assembly GCF_052599055.1. NCBI lineage: Bacteria > Bacillati > Actinomycetota > Coriobacteriia > Coriobacteriales > Atopobiaceae > Thermophilibacter > Thermophilibacter sp. ZX-H3. The sequence goes on from NZ_JBQXES010000028.1 coordinate 1,721, forward strand.
AGGACGAGCTCCCAGTTCTCATAGGTCTGATTCAAAACGCTGTCAGCCATGTCCCGAAAAAGGTTGACGGGTGTCTTGTAAAGCGGAACGATCACGCTGAACTTGACTCCGTTGGCTGGTTGATGAGCGCGTTGCGAGTCAAGCTCGTACCTGGTCGCACGATGGAGACTTAACCACTCTCCATAATATGGGTCGAGTCCGGCGTGGTGATAAAGAAGCCGATCCATGGGCTCTCGAAGAGCATCGCACTCGGCTTGGGTGATTGTCCATGTGAAGTCCTGTCCGGGGCGGGACTCGGAATGGGCGAGGACGTAAAGGATCTCTTGGTTCCAAGGCACCCTTACCGAGAACGTTGTCCTACGGTGTGCCGGTGCGCCCGCAACGCGAGAGGGCAGGGAGGTTGATCCCAGCAGGACGAAGTCTGACGATACCGTCTCTAGGCGATTGTTCAGGAACGTGAACTGCATGTCATCGTTCTGCGTTATCTCAGGCCAAGTTGCCGCAACCCGCAGTATGACATGAGAGGGCGTTGAGATAACGGTCAGCAGCTTAAGGTTGGTGTCCCCGTATTCCGGAGTCCTTTCGTCGATGCAACGAATGGCTGCGCAGCCGCTCGCGTTGGTGCGATAGTTGAGCCTCGAGTGCCATTTCGCTGACTTGAAGTTCACGTTGACCGATGCTGAATCCGTCAAATCGCCGTTCGGAAGCAGCTCGGCGAGCGTGTAGAAGGCGTTCTCGATGGGGAGGTCCGGATATACCGCCACCGCGCGAGCGCTTGCGCCGCCCTTTTCAAGAAAGAAGAGACGGCACGGAAGCGGTAGCCGTCCGTCGCATTCGGAGTAGACGGGGGAGACGACATTACCGTTACCGATCTCAGCGATATCAAGAAGCTCATATATTTTCTCGCTTGCCCTGCAAAGTAGCTTGGACTTGACCCTCATGCGCGTCGCGCCTCCAAAGCTCGGGGTGATTAGTGCGTGGCATTAGGTCGTCGATGCCTCTTGGAAGTATAGCAACCGGTGGTGCTATGCGTTTTGACGGGAGGAATCTGTCTGCATGTCATAATGGTCTCAGCGAAACATCTGCCCGGTCTCTATTCTGGGAGGTATTGGTGCCGCTCGTCTCTGTTGTGATTCCAGCGTACTGTTCCTCGATGTATCTTGATGAATGCCTGACAAGCATAGAGAGGCAGTCATTCCACGATGTGGAGATCATCGTCGTTGATGATGCGAGCCCGGATGACACGTCGAATGTGATTTGCCGTCACGCGCGGCGAGATGGCCGCGTCAAGCCGCTCTTGTTGAAAGAGAACGCGGGGACCCTCGCCGCTCGCAAGGCGGGGGTTCTTGCGAGTATCGGCGACTACGTTCTTCTCGTTGATCAGGACGACGAGCTCGATTGCGACGCCATCCGGAAGCTCGTTGAGTATGCGGCGGCACATCCCGCTGACATCTACCACTTCTCTGCCAAGGTGCTTGCGACGGGCGATGCCGCGGCGGGCGCGCGCGAGGGGATGGAGGGCTTTCTGACGCCTCCCGCGCGTCGTATTGAGGGCCCGGATATCCTCAGAGCGCAGCTCCTTGAATCGGGGGGGTTTGACTGGCATGTTCACCATAAGATGTTCAATGGGGATTTTGCTAGGAGCTGCTACTCCCTAGCGTCGGACGAACGGCTAGTTCTCTCTGATGATATCTACATGAGTTTTATTCTTTGCTCTCAGGCACGGTCCTATGAGGCGATTCCCAATGCGCCTTGGTACATTTACCACCTAGGAAGGGGAGAGACATACGGGAAAGTCCTCGACCTAAAGTCGTATGGTCGACTTGCCGCCGCTGATGGAAAGGCCCTTCTCCTTGCGAAGCGCTATGCGGATGGGCTGGACGCGCCAGAGCGCGATGACTGGGACGAGCGGCTTGATAGCCTTCGCGACCGCCTTGCGTTCCACGCTATGAATGAGTGGATGGACAGCCTTCCTGACAACCTCAAGGACGAGGGCTGTGACATCGCCCTCGAGTACCTGCCTGCAGACGCCGTGTGCGGGGAGCTCTATCGTTTCGTACGGGACAGGGCGTACGCGCTTCTCCAGCAGAAAGATAGGTCAACCGAGGAGGCTAAGGCGCTCGAGCGGGAGGTCCTGCATTACCTCGAGCTTGCCCGCAAGGCGGAGAAGGCGCTCGGGTTTGATGGGAGCAATGGGAGGTATCGTGAGATGAGGGATATCGCCCTCTGCCACCTGCGGGACTGCGGCCTTGTGGGCGAGAGGAGGACGGCCTGCGCCCCCAGCGGGCTCGTCCACAGGCTCACGAGTGTGATTCGTAGGGCTATGGGCAGGTAGAAGCGCCAATCTCCTCCCGCTATAATGCTCCTGCCGACCTTTCTCTGGAGGTTCTCTCATGCTGTCTTTCTCTGTTGTGGTAACGGCCTACAAAAATGACGAGTATCTCCCCGGGTGCCTGGGGAGCGTCTCGGCTCAGACGTATCCGCATTGGGAGTGCGTCGTGGTGAACGATGCCAGCCCGGACAACACGAGGCAAATCTCCGAGGCCTTTGCCGAGAAGGACGAACGGTTCAAGGTGGTTAACCTGGGGGCGAACCGCGGCCTTCACCTTGCGCGCGCGGCCGGGGTCGACGCCTGCTCCGGGGACTACCTGCTGTTTCTCGATGCCGATGACGAGCTTGCTCCGACGGCGCTCGAGGAGCTCTCCGTCGTGCTTGAGCGGCGTCCGGTTGACATGCTCCACTTTGGCATCGAGGTCGTTTCGGCTGGCGTCTCCGAGGAGGGGGCAGCCTCATTCGGGTCCTATATCAACGGTAAGGTCGACTACCTCCCGCGCGAGGACCTCTGTAGGGCGATCTTCTCCGCCGATGGGGGCTATCTCCAGGACTGGCGCACCACGCAGCGCGTCTATCGCACGCCCCTCGCAAGGCGCGCGTTCTCACTGATGACTGCCAACCGCCTTGAGCGGGCCGAGGACTGCTACGAGACCCTCGTCCTCTGCGACCTCTCAGAGGGGGAGCTGACGGACAACTCAATCAAGGCGCTGCGCTACTTCTATGGTCGCGGGGTTACGGGGGAGAGCGCCATCGATGGGGGCACCTTCCGTCGGTTTGTCGACCAGTTTTGGGATTGCATGTCTGCCATGGAGGAGTATGCCAGCTCGGCCTCGGCGGACCCTGCGCTCTCGAGCTGCGTAGACGGGGCCAAGCGGAAGCTCTGCGACCTTCTCATGAACGACTGGGACGTCAGGGTCCCTGGCGAGGAGAAGCTGCCTGCTGCCGAGTATGCCGCCAAGACGGTCGGCGCCCTGCCCGTTGCGGAGCAGCTCATGCGTCTGGCGCGTGACAAGGCGTTCTCTCAGTGGAGCGGTGGCGAGAGCTTCACCGGCGCGGAAGAGTACCTCTCTTGGTATCGCCTTGGCGAGGAGCTCGCCCGCCGCGCCGGCGACGAGGGCGCCGATGAGTACGCCACCCTTAGGCTCGCGGCTCGCGATCACATTGCCGATCTGGAACGTCGTTCGGCCTGGGCGGGGGAGAACGCCGCGCCCTCTATCATCAAGCGCTCTTCCTACGAGAAACAGCCTATCCGCATCTTTGTTACCACGCACAAGGACGTGGACACGTTCCACAGCGACATTCTCCAGCCGGTTCAGGTGGGGGCAAAGTCCCCCCGAAGGCGCCTTCTCTGGGCATTCCAGGACGATGAGGGCGAGAACATCGCGGGCCTTAACGCCATGTACTGCGAGCTCACCACGCAGTACTGGGCATGGAAGAACGTGGAGGCCGAATACTATGGATTCTGCCACTATCGCAGATACTTTGACTTCTCCGATGAATGGCATGAGGAGAATCCCTATGGTGAGGTGATGGACAACGAGATTTGCTGGGGGACCCAGGCGCTCTACCGCCTTGATGACGCCTCTATCGCAGAGGCGGTAAAGGGCTGCGACGTCATCACGACGGGCGTCAACGACTTCAGCAAGTTCCCCGAGGCGTACGAGAACCCCTTGGACCTCTATCGCCGCTCTCCCTACCTCCACGTCGAGGACCTCGAGCGCGTGGTTGAGATCATGCGGGAGATGCATCCCGAGTATGGCGAGGACGCCGATGCCTATCTACGCTCAAGCAGGTCCTGCTTCTGCAACATGTTCATCATGCGCAGGAAGATGTTTTTGGATTACTGCTCGTGGTTGTTCCCCATTCTTGAGCGCTTCGTTGACGAGTGGGATACCACTCATCTCAGTCACGAGTCGCTCAGGACCCCGGGGCACCTCTCCGAGCGCCTGCTCAACATCTACCTTTTACACGAAAAGCGCGTGAACCCAGGGCTTGTGTGGAAGCAGCTCCAATGTGTCCACTTCGAGCGACCCGAGCACTACGTCATCGAGAAGATCGAGCCTGTCAAGAATCATGGCATGCCTGTCGTCCCCGTGGTCTTTGCGTCTGACGATGGCTATGTGCCCATGGTGACAACCACAATCCTCTCGATGCTCAAGAATGCCTCGAAGAGGTGCTTCTATGACATCGTGGTCCTGGAGAAGGACATCTCGGAGACTCATCAGCGGGAGATGAGGTCGTTCTTCTCGGCGTATCCCAACGCGAGCGTGCGATTCGTCAACGTCTGGCCGCTCATTCGTGCCTACGACCTTCAGACGAGCAATGCGCACATCAGCGTGGAGACGTACTATCGCTTCCTCATCCAAGATGTACTCTCCTGCTATGACAAGGTGCTCTACCTTGACTCCGACCTCATCATCGAGGGGGACGTCTCGGAGCTCTTCGCCATGGACCTGGGAGACAACATCCTTGCCGCCGCCCACGATATCGACTATGCGGGAAACCTCGACCTCAACGACGGCGAGCGCGTCCGCTACTCCAAGGACGTGCTCGGGCTGCGTGACCCCTTGAGCTACTTTCAGGCCGGCGTTCTCCTGATGAGCACACAGAAGATGCGCAGGCTCCATATGGTTGAGAAATGGCTCGAGATGGCGGCGGAGCCGAAGTACATCTACGATGACCAGGACATCCTGAACGCGGAGTGCGAGGGAGGCGTGGTCTTTCTCGATACCGCGTGGAACGTGATGATCAACTGCGGGGACCGCTTTAAGAGGGTGTTCTCGTTCGCCCCGGCCGCCATGTACGACGACTTCATGGCGGCGTATCTTCAGCCCAAGGTCATCCATTACGCTGGTTATGAGAAGCCGTGGAAGCCGGGCTCGTGCGACCTCGCCGAGCGGTTCTGGTGGTACGCGCGTGAGACCCCATACTACGAGCGCCTCCTGCTCATGGCGTACTCAGACTCCCGACAGACCACCGAGGAGGTCGAGCGGGCGAGGCGCGAGGTCATCGAGGAGCTGACCAGGCATGAGCGTGCCCTTGCGGAAGACAGTCCGGTGAGGGGGGTTGCAGACGCCATCCTTCCTCTCGGCTCAAGGAGGCGCGAGGCGCTCAAGGGCGTCGTTAGGGCCCTGAGGGGGAGAAGGTAGGGGTTGTCTGGCGTGAACGTTGATTCACTGGGACATGGGAAGACGGCAATCGGTGGGCGTCGGCTCGTATTTGTTGACGTGCTGAACATAATCTCCAGCTTTGCCGTCGTTCTTCTCCATACCTCGCTTGGCGTGTTCTCCCCCGAGCGCTCCCTAGGTTGGGTGGCCTCTCTGGCGAGCCAGTCTTTTGCCATCTTTGCCGTCCCCGTGTTCTTCATGGTGAGCGGTATGAATCTCCTGGGTTATCGCTCGAGATACTCCACGAAAACGTTCATGCGGAAGAGGCTTCTGCGCGTTGGAGTTTCCCTGCTCCTCGCGAGCCTCTTCTGCTACCTGATTTTCTGCGCGTTCCCCGACTCATTTTATGGAGCGGAGCGATTTGGCGGAGCGGCAAGCCCCAAGGAGTTTCTCAAGGGGTTTCTGACAAACGGCATCCTGGATATCTACTGGTTCCTTTATTCAATCGTCTACCTCTATATCCTGACGCCCCTGCTGTCCCTCGTGGTGACGAGGCGCAGGCTCCTTGAGTATGCGATTGTCCTTTGCCTTGTTGTTGGCGTGCTCATGCCGATGGCCACGCATCTTGGGGCAAATCCCGCCTACTTTCAGACGCTGTTTGGCTGGGCGCTCTTCTCCAACGTGAACCTGCTTTACTACCTTCTGGGGTATTACATTAATGCTTATGCCCGGCGCCAGGGCACTGCCCTGTGGGCGCTTGTCCTCTCTCTGCTCGGTGGCGTGGCGATGCTCGCCGGAGGGCTTTGGGAGCACGGGTTCTTCTCGTCCGAGGCTTTGGCGCCATATAACAACTATCTTGTTGGCATTACCTCGCCGCTTTGCGTCATTGAGGCAGTGTCTCTGTTCTATTTTGCCAGGTCGCTCGAAGATCGTCTCGAGGGGTTGCCTGAGGCGGCAACAGGGGTGCTGAGGCTCCTTTCTCAGTCGGCGTTCGGCATCTATCTCTTCCATATCCTGCTGGTCAACTGGACGGGTGGTGGAGTTCTCGGGCAGCTCCTCTCGGCGTTCCCAGAGCCTTTCCCAAGGGCGGTGCTGGTCTATGCCCTCACGCTTGCTGTGGTGGTGCTCGGTCGCTTTCTCCTCAAGAAGGCAAAGATGGCTGTCCGGCGGCTCCTCGTACGCCCTTTTGGCTCCTAGCTGTCGCCGAGCCCTCACGAGCTGGTTGAGGGGCTGTAGCGGTTTCGTTGCTGTCGTGTTTTTCCTGAGCCCCTCCAGCCGCTCTCGTATACTTTTCCATTAGCGCAAGGACGGCTGAAGCGGCAAGCGATTGGAAGGAAGCCACCCATGCCCCTGAAAAGCTCTGTCATCTCAAGCATGCGGACCGGGGCGGCTGCCTTCGTGTGCGTAACGGCGCTTTTGGGCGCTCCCCCCGCAGCCCTTGCCGAAGCCGCCCCTGCTGAGCCGATTGTCAGCTCCTCCGACGTCCTTTCGTTCTCTGAGCCCGGTTCTGGCACGAGCGCTTCGGTTGATGCGGAGGAGCCCGTCCCCGCCGAGAGCCTTGACTCAGAGGTCGTGGTTACCGATGGGGGTGATGACCCAGAGGCCGACCCCGTCGACGGGTCAGATGCTGCTATGGAGGGCGCTGAGACAAGTGCGTCAACGATGTCTCTCGTGCCCGAGCTGGAGGAGGCCGGTTCTCAGGCGAGCGTTTCCGCTGGATGGCATCGTGAGGGCGATGGTTACGTCTATTACAGGGCTGATGGCACCAGGGCAACCGGATGGCTCGTTGTCGCGGAGCGTCCGGACGGCGTGACGAGTGGTCTCGAGCGCTATTGGCTGCACGCCGACGGAAGCCTCGCGATTGGCGAGCTGGTTCGCGCTACAGACGGAAGCTATGGCTATGCCAAGCCGGATGGTACTATCGTCCGCGGTCGATGGACCGACTCCTCAACGGGGTACGTCTATTTAGCGGACAACGACGGCAGGCTCGAAGGCCCCGGCTGGGTCGTAACAGACGCCTATGGCCAGGGCCTGCAGCGTTATTGGATCGATCCCGAGAGCCATGCCTGTGAGCCGGGCCCCTCGTCCGAGGGGTGGTTGCACCTCACCACGGATGGCGGCTATGTGCTGCGCGGGGCGGGCTATGACAATGCCGGGAACAAGGTCTACGCGGACAACGACGGGCGCCTCTTCCAGAGCGGCTGGCTCGTGACCGGCGACTATACCTCGGGTGACCTGCAGCGCTATTGGTTTGAGGACGGGCGAGCGGTGACCAACGCGCTCATCCCCGCCTCCAAGGCAGGCTGGAAAGCCTATGCAACTGGGACGGGCGCCGTCGTCCGGGGCAAGTGGACCGACCCCTCCACCGGCTACGTCTATCTGGCGAACAATGACGGCAAGCTGGAGAGCTCCGGCTGGGTCGTGACCGGGGCATATTCCGGTGGCTCGCTGGAGCGCTACTGGGTTGATGACAAGACCGGCGCGTGCGTTCCCGGACGGTCGTCCGACGGATGGGGCCACTATACGCTGCCCAGCGGCGCCGTTCTGCGCGGGGCTTCCGTAATCGATGGAGAGAGGCTTTACGCGGACAACGACGGGCGCCTTGTCACCGACGGCTGGGTGGTCACCGACGGCTGGGGCCAGGGGCTCCAGCGCTACTGGCTGCAGGGCGGAAGCGTGGTCTCTGGGGAGCTTGTCAACACGGGTGCCACCGGATACGCCTATGCAAAGGATGACGGTACCATCCTGCGTGGCAAGCTCGCCCTGGACGGCGTGATGCTCCTTGCGGACAATGACGGCAGGCTTGCCTGGGGCAAGCAGGACTGGCTTGTCACGGGGTCGTATGACGGAGGCGTTCTGCAGCGTTACTACCTCACGAGGTCGACGAGTGGAAAGTACTACGGCGCGCGCCTCGGCAGGTTCTCGGTCGGCGACTTCGACTACTACGGCCGCGAGGACACGGGCTACGTGGTGCGCGGGGAATACACCACCCCGAGCGGGACACTGCTATTTGCCGACAACGACGGCGTGCTCGGAAACCGCATCATGGGGGTGTCACAGAACACCGTCGACCAGATGGTCAGCTACTACAACGCCCAGCACAAGGCCTATCCCTCCGAGGCCCTTGGCAGGGGTGGTGCGCCGGACATCCGGACGTTCTGCACCATCATCTGCGAGGAGGCCGCTGCCGAGGGGGTGCGTGCGGAGATCGTCTTCACCCAGGCGATGCTGGAGACAGGGTGGCTCCAGTTTGGCGGCGACGTCAAGATTGACCAGTTCAACTTCGCCGGTATCGGCGCCACGGGCGGTGGCGTCCCCGGCAATTCCTTCCCGGACGTCCGCACCGGGATTCGTGCCCAAGTGCAGCACCTCAAGGCCTATGCATCGACCGAGGCGCTCAATAATGCGTGCGTTGATCCGCGCTTCCAGTACGTGAAACGGGGAAGTGCTCCTACGATGGAGCAGCTTGCTGGAAAATGGGCGGCCAGTACGGGATATGGAGAGAGCCTCCGGGCCATTCTCTCTGGCCTGTCGAGGTACTAGAATTCCAACTTTGTAGGGCTGCTGCATTGATTTGTTCGTTCGAGAAAGGATCGAGCGTGTCTTCAAGTAAGAGATATATCGGCCCCATCCTCCTGACGTCTGCCATTGCGGGTACACTTGCGATGGGCTTTGGCGGAACGGCGTGGGCGGAGGAGCTTGGGACTAACAAGGCTGCCGGGGCGGTCAGCGCCGGTCTTTCCACCCCGGCGATGGCGGCTCCTGCTGGGTCGGTTCCGAGCCCCGCGGAGCTCATTGACGCCTCCGTGCCGGAGGTCCCTTCTTCGACTGAGCCCAATCACGTCAACCCGGGCGGAGAGGAGGGCGAGCCTTCGGTCGAGGGAGATGCCGTCGGGGGAGAGACTTCCGACAAGCAGGAGGCCGAAGGCGGCTCCACCTTGCCCGAGACCGAGGGGCAGACGTCAGCTGAGGGGGAAGACTGCCCCGACGGGGACACCATCTCACAGGAAGATTCCGCCGAGGCTGAGGACGACGGGTCTTCCGAGGTTGGATCTCCCGCCCCTGACGAGGCCTCCACGATCGAAGGGGTGAATCTGCCTCAGGCTGATGCGGCCACCGACTCTCCTGTCACTTCGTCCGAGGATGTCAAGGCTACGGGCCTGACCGATGGCGTCGTGCTGAGCGGGTGGCAGCAGGAGGGCGAAAACTACGTCTACTACGGTGCCGACGGAACCAAGTCCTCGGGATGGCTTGTCACCGACGAGGCCATCAACGGTGCCTCCTCTGGGCTACAGCGCTACTGGCTCGGTGACAAGGGCGAGGGCGTGAGCCTTCGCGCCGACCTCTTCGAGGCAATGATCGACGGGGTAAAGAGCTGGTTCTTCCGTACGGATGAAGGCTATGTCGCCCGCGGAAAGTATGAGTACGTGAACCCCGAGGATGGGAAGACCTATTTCTACCTTGCCGACAACGAGGGCAGGCTCGAGGGTCCCGGCTGGGTTGTGACCAACGAGTACGAGGCTGACGGCTCTCTCCAGCGCTACTGGGTCGACTCCGACGCCCACGCCGCGGTCGTGGGCTACTCCGAGGACGGCTGGGCCCACTACACCACCGAGGAGGGCTACGTCCTGCGCGGCGGCCGGGACTTCGAGGACGGCCGCTACTGGGCCGACAACGACGGCAGGGTCGCCAGGAACGGCTGGGTCGTGACCGGCGACTTCACCGGCGGGGCGCTCGAGCGCTACTGGGCCGGCTCGAACGGGGCCTTCCGCGCCGACGGCCTGTTCGACACGGGCCTCGGGTACTGGGCGTACGCAAAGGGCGACACCAAGATCCTCCGTGGGACGCTCCCCTTCGTGGGGGAGGACGGGAAGACCTACGTCTACCTGGCCGACAACGACGGGCGCCTCGCGGGCCCCGGCTGGGTGATCTCCGACGCGTACGGCCAGGGCCTCCAGCGCTACTGGGTCGACTCCGACGCCCACGCCGCGGTCGTGGGCTACTCCGAGGACGGCTGGGCCCACTACACCACCGAGGAGGGCTACGTCCTGCGCGGCGGCCGGGACTTCGAGGACGGCCGCTACTGGGCCGACAACGACGGCAGGGTCGCCAGGAACGGCTGGGTCGTGACCGGCGACTTCACCGGCGGGGCGCTCGAGCGCTACTGGGCCGGCTCGAACGGGGCCTTCCGCGCCGACGGCCTGTTCGACACGGGCCTCGGGTACTGGGCGTACGCAAAGGGCGACACCAAGATCCTCCGTGGGACGCTCCCCTTCGTGGGGGAGGACGGGAAGACCTACGTCTACCTGGCCGACAACGACGGGCGCCTCGCGGGCCCCGGCTGGGTGATCTCCGACGCGTACGGCCAGGGCCTCCAGCGCTACTGGGTCGACGCCAATACTCATGGCGCGAAGACGGGATACTTCGTTGCCGAGGGCTCTGCCTACTTCGGCACTGACGCCGGCTACGTCCTGCGCGGGACGAAACGCTTTGAGCTTTCGAGCTCCGGAAAGTTCGTGCAGGTTGCGGACAACGATGGCAAACTGATCGAGAACTTCGTCTCCGGCGCTGGCTGGCAGGTGACGGGGGCTATGACCGAAGGCGCCCTCCAGCGCTACTACCTTACGAGCTTCGACGGTCACCTCTATGCTGAGGTTGACCTCTTCGAGACCGATCTTGCTGGCAAGAAGAGCCTCTTCTATGGCGACGAGACAACGGGCTATGTCGCGCGCAACGAGCGCATCTCCGTCAACGGCAAGACCTACACGAGTGACAACGACGGGCGCCTCATCGTGGCTACCGTTCGTGTCTACCTTGACTCTGGCCACGGTGCGAGCGGTGGCGCGGGGTTTGACCCCGGTGCGAGCGGCTCTGGCTATCAGGAGTACAAGCTCACTGAGGAGCTTGTCAAGATGGTGGCTGACATCGTCCGCAGCAAGTATGGCCTTGACGTGGTGACGCATGGCGACACCAACTACAGCGACCGACAGGACGAGGCCGAGGCCGACGAGTGTGACTTCCTCGTTTCTATTCACTTCAACAGCTTCAACGGGAGTGCGACCGGTTCCGAGAGCTACATCCACAGCGTACATGCTGCCCCCGGCTCCGCCGAGCTTCAGGACATCATGCACGAGCACCTCGTCGATGGCACGGGCCTCTATGACCGCGGCCAGAAGCAGGAGCAGTTCGCCGTCATCGGCGGTGACATCCCGGCCGTCCTTCTCGAGATCTGCTTCATCGATAACTCGAGCGACATGGCTCAGTATCAGGCGCGCAAGCAGCAGATTGCCGAGCAGCTTGCCGCGGGCATCTGGGAGTACGCGCAGAGGATTTCGTAACGGCGGCTCTATCAGGCAACTCTAGCGGTAAATAGGCGGCGCGATTTCATGAATCGCGCCGCCCTTGCGTGCTCAGGAGCGACGTCGCATGCCCTGAAGGGACGACGGGCGATTGGCGGCAATGCGCGTCTCTAGCTTGCTGGGACTCAGTGGGGATGGGCGAATCAATACGCCGTGGATGAGTCGGTGCGGAAGCTCGTAAGCGCACCCGTCGCGCGCCTTATCCGCCGGGCCTTTGAAGTGGCTACCGCTGCGGCTCCTTGAGCATGCCTGATTGCTTGGGTAGAGCTGTGCGAGAACGTACTCCGGAGCATGTGCTACCTGACTGGCTGTCTCACGAGTGGTGTGACGGAGTTTCCTGGGACGATCTGACCGGATGACCCTTCAGGATTCCCAGCCGGGAGATTTGTCTCCTTTGATAGAGCCTCATCTCCGATTAACGCGCACTCATGCACGTCCTTCTCGGCATTTGCCCTGTTGGGCGGTTCGGGGGCGTGCACGAGTGCGCGTTAATGCGAGCGCCGCCGGCCCGCTTGACAACCGTCCGAAATCGGACTAACCTTGCCTTCCGCACGTGGGGGAGCACGACGGGGCGGGACAATGGAGACAAACGAACCCGAGGTCACGAGCGCGCGTCAGCTCGACGTCCTCTACCAGAAGACCGACAAGGTCTACTACGAGCTCGCGCGTGGCTGCGGGCTCTCAGAGACCGCGTACTGGATTCTCTATGCGGTCGAGGTCTCGGGCGGCAGCGCCACGCAGGCGCGCATCGCCGAGGAGTTCTCGTACTCGCGGCAGACGGTCAACTCCGCGCTCAAGACGCTCGAGGCGCGAGGGCTCGTGGAGCTGGCCTCGTCCGAGGGAGACCGACGCTCCAAGGTGGTGTCGCTCACGCCGGAGGGCCGTGCCTTCGCGGACGAGCGCATCGTGCCTGCCATCGAGGCCGAGGACCGCGCGTTCGGCACGCTCCTTCCCGAGGAGCGCGCCGAGTTCCTGCGCCTGGCCGACGCCTACGCGCGCGCCATAGACGACGAGCTCACCAGACTGAGGGAGAGGGGAGCAACCGAGTGAGCAAGAGACAGAAGGGGCGGGACTACAGCAAGCGCACCTCCGCGCGGCTTCTGCTGAGCCTCGTCTCGCCGTACAAGGGGCTTCTCGCCGCCATCTTCGCGGCGGCGATCTGCGACATGACGGGGATGCTCTTCATCCCGACGCAGCTCTCCGCCATGGTGAACGTCGCCGTCAACACGCGTGACATGTCGGCCCTCATGGGGCACGGCGTGGCCATGCTCATCGCCGCCCTCGTGGGGTCGGGCGGCTACCTCACCACCGTCTTTCTCGCCTCGCGCCTGTGCGCCAAGGTGGGGCGCGACCTGCGGACGCGGGTCTATGACGCGTCGCTCGCGTTCTCGGGGTCGGACTTCAACGCCTTCGGCACCGGCTCCATGATCACGCGCACGCTCTCGGACGCCAACGTGGTGCAGCAGACGCTGCTCATGTCCATCCTCATGATCTTCCCGGTGCCGCTCGCGTGCGTGATCGCGGTGGCGCTCGCGTTCTCCACGGACGTGGTCATGGGCTGGGTGCTCCTGGCCGTGACGCTCGTGGTGATTGGCATCTGCGCGCTCGCCGTGGCCAAGTCCGCGCCCATCTTCACGCGCCTCCAGGGCTTCATCGACAACATGAACACCCGCCTGCGCGAGTCCATCACCGGCGTGCGCGTGATCCGCGCCTTCGGCAAGGAGGCCCGCGAGCGCGGCCGCCTCGGAGAGACGTTCGAGGACTTCGCCACCAACGCCATCCGCGTGAACTTCGTCTTCGCGCTCACGGACTCCATCACGTTCTTCCTCATGAACGCCGTCGAGGCCGCAATCATGTGGGTCGGCGCGGACCGCGTGGGCGCCCACGCCATGCAGATCGGCTCGATCAGCGCGCTCGTGGAGTACGCGATGCTCATCATGATGTTCCTCATGATGGCGCAGTTCGCCATCCTCCAGGTGCCGCGCGCCCTGGCGTGCCTCACGCGCGCCGCCGAGGTGCTCTCCCGCGAGCCCGAGATCGAGGACGACGACGCCCCGGCGCGGCTTGCCGCCGCGGCGGGGGAGGGCGCCGGCGGGGACGAGGTCGCGCGCTTTGACCACGCGAGCCTGCGCTTCTCCGACGCCGACGAGGACACCCTGCACGACATCTCGTTCACGCTGCGCCGCGGCCAGACCACGGCCATCATCGGCAACACGGGCTCGGGCAAGTCCACGGTGGCCAAGCTCCTGCTGCGCTTCAACGACGTCACGGGGGGCAGCCTCGCCTTCGAGGGTACCGACGTGCGCCGGCTCTCGCAGGACGAGCTGCGCCGCCGCATCGCCTACGTGCCGCAGAAGGCGTGGCTCTTCTCGGGCACCGTGGCGGAGAACCTGCGGCACGGGGATGCCGGCGCGACCAATGAGCGGCTCTGGCACGCGCTCGACGTGGCGCAGGCGGGCTTCGTGCGCGAGCTCCCCGAGGGGCTGGGGACGCGCGTGGCGCAGGGCGGCACCAACTTCTCCGGCGGCCAGCGCCAGCGCCTCGCCATCGCCCGCGCGCTCGTGCGCAAGGCCGACCTCTACGTCTTCGACGACTCGTTCTCCGCGCTCGACTACAAGACCGACGCCGCCCTGCGCCGCGCGCTCGCGGGCGAGCTCGCCGGCGCGGCGACGCTCATCATCGCCCAGCGCGTGAGCACCATCCACGACGCCGACCAGATCGTCGTCCTCAAGGACGGCGAGGTCGTGGGCCTGGGGACCCACGACGAGCTCATGGCCGGCTGCCCCACGTACCGTGCCATCGCAGAGTCCCAGTCCAGGGGGGAGGACACCCATGCCTAGCAGCGAGAAGAACGTCGAGCTCGACGAGCTTGCCGAGCTCGAGAGGGGGGAGGCCCCCTCCGGGCGGGCCGCGGCGCCGGACGCCTCCGAGGAGGGGCTCGAGGTGCCCGAGGACGCGCTCGGGACCGCGCGGCGCCTCTGGGACGCCGCGCGCGGGCAGCGCTGGCGCCTCGTCGTGGCCGCGGCGTGCTCCGTGCTCTACGTGGCGGGGTCCCTCGGCGCCACCGCCTACAGCGCGGGGCTCATCGACCTGCTCTGGAACAACATCCAGGCCACCTTCGAGACCGGGGCGCCCTTCGTGGTGACGCTCGAGAACGGCGGGCTGCAGATCCTTACGTTCCTCGGCATCTGGACGGCCGCGTGGGCGGCCTACACGGTGCAGGTGCTCGTCATGGCGAGCTTCGCGGAGCGGCTGAACCTCGGCCTGCGCCGCCGAATCGGCGAGAAGCTCTCGCGCCTGCCGCTCGCCTACTACGACGCGCACCAGCCGGGCGATACCATCAGCCGCGCCACCAACGACCTCGACAAGGTCTCCGAGGTGCTGCAGCGCGGGCTGCTCCAGCTGCTCATCGCCGTGTGCATGGTCGGCGGCGCCGTCATCCTCATGGCGACCTACGACCTCATGCTCACGGGCGTGTTCGTGGTCTTCGGCATCATGGCGAGCGTGGCGACCAAGCTCGTGACCGCGCGCACCCTGAAGCTCGCCGCCGCCCGCCAGGCCGCCCTCGGCGACCTCACCGGGCGCGTGGAGGAGGCGTACTCGGGCCGCGCCGTCATCAAGGCCTTCGGGCGCGAGGAGGCGAGCCTCGCGGAGGTGGCAGAGGCCGCCGAGCGCCTTGCCGAGACCTCGGGCGACGCCGACTTCGTGACCAACGCCATCGCGCCCGCCATCCGCCTCCTCATGCGCCTCTGCCAGGTGACCATCGGCCTTCTCGCCGGCGGCATGCTCGTGATGGGGCAGATCTCCGTGGGCGTCTTCCAGGCGTTCTTCCAGTACGTCATGCAGGCGTCCGAGCCCTTCACGCAGCTCGCCCTCACGGTGAACATGCTCCAGGGCGCCCTTGCAGCCGCCGAGCGCGTGTTCGCGTTCCTGGACGAGGACGAGGTCGTGCCCGACCCGGCCGTGCCCGCCGAGCTTCCCGAGGCCGTGGAGGGCCGCGTTGCCTTCGAGCACGTGCGCTTTGGCTACGCGCCGGACCGCCCGCTCATGCGTGACGTCTCGCTCGTGGCCGAGCCCGGGCAGAAGGTCGCCATCGTCGGCGCCACGGGCGCGGGCAAGACGACCCTCATCAACCTGCTCATGCGCTTCTACGAGGTGGACGGCGGCCGCATCACGCTCGACGGCGTGGACACCCGCGACCTCACGCGCGCGGAGCTGCGCCGCCAGTTTGGCATGGTGCTGCAGGACGCGTGGCTCTTCGAGGGCACCATCGCCGAGAACATCGCCTACGGCAAGCCCGGGGCCTCGCGCGAGGAGGTCGAGGCGGCCGCTCGCGCCGCGCACGTGGACTTCTTCGTGCGCACGCTCCCGCACGGCTACGACACGATGCTCTCCAACGACGCGGAGAACATCTCCCAGGGACAGCGGCAGCTGCTCACCATTGCTCGCGCCATGCTCACCGACCCGGCGATCCTCATCCTCGACGAGGCGACCTCGAGCGTGGACACCCGCACCGAGCAGGCCATCGTTCGCGCGATGGAGGCCATCATGGAGAACCGCACGAGCTTCGTGATCGCGCACCGGCTCTCCACGATCGTGGACGCCGACCTCATCCTCGTGATGGAGAAGGGCACCATCATCGAGCAGGGCACGCATGCGGAGCTGCTCGCCGCGGGCGGGGCGTACGCGGAGCTGTACCGGTCCCAGTTCGCGTAGCGGGCGGAGTCTGCGCGTCATCGGATTCGGGGTTATGGCAGCCGGTCGGCTCCTGGCGTCACCGAACGGGGGGTTATGGCAGAAATCGGCCTGCCATAACCCCCGGAGTCGCAACGTATCGGGAAGAACGCCCTGTTGGCGTCCGACGGAGATTGCCACGACCCCCAAAACGCCAACGCCGGGCGCCGCCTGGCTGTCACGACCCCCAGAACGTCAACGCGGGGCTAGCGACGCCTCCTCATCCTGCATCTTTAGCGTGACGCTAAATTGCGTAGGTCACTCGGAGGGCGACGCGTGCCCGCCGGCCGAGCGGCCGACAAACGACGAGCGCGACCGCTGGGGCGGTCGCGCTCGTCACTTCTCTGCGTTATTGGGTGGGGCTAGTCGCAGGCCCCGCAGCTCTCGCACTTCTCGCTCTTGGGGGCGCCGCCCTTGTTGCGCTGGTCGGTGTTGTAGAAGCCCGAGCCCTTGAAGACGATGCCGGAGGGGTCGAAGACGCGCTCGGCCTCGTGGCCGCAGCTGGGGCAGCTGACCTTGGGGTGAGCGCTCATCGGGTGCTCTACCTCGAACGTCGCGCCGCACTCAGGGCAGTGATAGTCATAGCGTGCCATGGTTTCCTCCGTGAAGCTCCAGATGTCCAAACGCATGATACTTTACCCAAACTCGCAGCTCGCATGCCCGACGTTTTGGCCGTACACGCGCTCCGCGCAATCGGGATCCGCCGCCGGGGCAGCGTGGCCTGCAATCAGGCGGATAGTGCGAAGAATCGTCGTTCTTCCCTGCAATTGGGCGGATAGTGGGAAGCTATTTTCCCGCCTGATGAGGTAGCGCAGAAAATGCCAACAGGCAATTTGCCGCGCGAGAAGGGGATGGCGGCGTTCAAATCCGCCTTTCAGTCCGAAAAACGCTTCCCACTATCCGCCCGATTGCAGGGAGGGGGCGGATTTCTTCGCACTATCCGCCCGATTGCAGGACCTGTCCCTCGGCCGAGGGCGGCCACGGCACGCCCAGCTGCTATCATGTGCGCTTGGTGACCCAACGGGAGGCAATGGGGGAGCAATGGAGATTACGGGCGCGATCTTTGACTGCGACGGGACGCTCATCGACTCGATGGGCATGTGGTCTCACGCGTTCACGTGGCTCTGCGAGCGCTATGGCGTCGAGGGCGTGCCCATGGAGCGCGTGGAGTCCATCTCGCTGCGCGACGGCTGCGCCCTGCTGCACGACGAGTACGGCGCGGGGTCCTCGGTCGACGAGGTCTACGAGGACATGTGCGCCCACGTGCGCGATGCCTACGAGCACGAGGTCCCGCTCATGCCGGGCGCCCGGGAGTTCCTCGATGAGCTCGCTGCGGCGGGGGTGCCGATGATACTCGCGTCCTCGACCCCGGTCCGCGAGCTGCGCTGCGCGCTCGCGACCAACGACCTTGAGGGCTACTTCGTCGACGTGGTGAGCACGGAGGACGTGGGCGGGCGCGACAAGGAGTTCCCCGACGTCTACCTCGAGGCGGCGCGGCGCCTGGGTACGCCGCGCTCGTCCACCTGGGTCTTCGAGGACGCCCCCTTCGGGGTGCGGACCGCCCGGCGCGCGGGCTTTCCCGTCGTCGGCCTCATGAACGACCACGACGGCCGGCGCGAGGAGGACGTCAGGCCGTGGTGCGACGTGTTCGTCCACGGCTACGCCGAGCTCTCGCTCGCCCTCCTGCGCGACTACGAGCGGCCTGCCCAGGCCGCGGGGGACCCGCTCCGCGCGCTCGTGGTCGCAGGCTCCCCGGAGCCGAGCTCGCCCGCCCTCGTCTCCCTGCTCGCTGGGGAATCCGGCTACGTCGTCTGTGCGGACGGCGGCGCGGACGTCTGCCGCGCGGCGGGCGTCGTCCCCGACGTCTTCTGCGGCGACGGAGACTCCGCGAGCGGCGCCGCCGCGTCCTGGGTCGCCTCAGCGGCGCGCACGCGCGTGACGTTTCCCCCCGAGAAGTACGCGACCGACCTCGCCCTCGCCCTTGACTGCGCGCGGCACGAGGCGTCCCGCCGCGAGGCCCCGCTCGCCCTCACCGTCACCTGCGCCTCCGGCGGTCGCCCTGACCACGCGCTCGCGGTGGTGGGCCAGCTCGCCGGCTCTGGGGCGGCCTCCGCGCGCATCGTCGAGGACGGCTACGAGATGCGCATCCTCTCCGGGGAGGGGGAGCGCGCGTGGCGGCTCGGCCCGGACGCCGCGGGGCGCACCTTCTCCGCCGTCGCCGTGGCGCCGGGGACGCGCATCGACGAGCGCGGCATGCGCTGGGAGCTCGAGGACAGGCCGATGGGCCTCCTCGACGACCTCGGGATCTCAAACGTGGTCACCAGCCCGGACGCCGAGGTCGTCTGCCGCGCGGGCGCCGTCGCGGCGTTCCTGCTGGGCGCAACAAAAAAGCCACAATAAGTTGGGGTTTCTTGTTGCAGCCGCCATCGCATGTGCTATATTCGTACGGCTATGAAAGATGCGGGCGCGAGAGAGCGCCGCGCCCCCGAGGAGGTACGAGCATGTCCAAGGTCTGTGAGTTCTGCGGCAAGCACGCCGTTGCCGGTCATTCCATCAGCCACTCCCACCGTGTGGTGAACCGCACGTTCAAGCCGAACATCCAGCGCGTCACCGTCGTCGTGGACGGCCACCGTCGCAAGGCCAACGTCTGCTCCCGTTGCCTCAAGTCCGGCAAGATCGCCCGCAGCTAGTCCGCTGCCACATCGAGCAACGCCATGGGAGGTCGCCTCGGCGACCTCCCTTTTTGCGTTCGTGGGGGCGCCCGCGGCGACCGCGGTCCCGTTGCGGGATCCGGGCTCGTGGCGATCCCGGGCGCCGGGGCGTTGCGCAGATGGGGGTCGTGACAGCCCGCACTTCTCGCCACCTGCGGCTTCTCTCGATGCCGTTGCGGAGATGGGGCCTGTGGCAGCGCCGATTCTGCCACAGGCCCCATCCCCGCAACGCGCCCGGCCGCGCCGCTGCCATAGCCCCGCCTTCCGCAGCGGGCGCGCCGCCGCCCGCCAGCGCCGACGCCTGCCGCCCTCTGACGCCCGCGCTACGCCATCAGCAGCAGCCTCCGGTACGCCCCCACGCCCGCGAGCAGCACCCGCTCGTCAAAGTCAAAGGCGTCGGCGTGGAGCGCGATTCCCGTCCCCGTGCCCAGCAGGAGGAACGCGCCGGGCAGGCAGCGCTGGTAGAACGCGAAGTCCTCGGCTATAAGCAGCGGCTCCTCGACGCGCCCCATCTCCGGCAGCGCGCGCTCGACCAGCGAGAAGAGCTCGGCGTCGTTGTCCACGGGCGGGTAGCCCTCGGAGAACGTCACGTCGACCGTGCAGCCCTCGGTCCTGGCCGCCCCCTCGGCGAGCGTGCGCAGCGCCCCCCGCGCCCGGTCGAACATCTCGTCCGAGAACACGCGCAGGCTCCCCTCGGCCCGCGCCTCGCCGGCGATCGCGTTTCTCACCGTCCCGGCCTCGAGCCGGCCGAAGCGCAGCAGGCACGGCTCGCCCTTCTCGCGCGAGAGCCGCCCGCACATGGCCTCGGCCGACGGCACGAAGCGCGCCGCCGCCGCCAGCGCGTCCGCGCCCTCCTGCCAGCGGGCGATGTGGCTCGAGCGCCCGTGGAAGCTCACCGTGGTCTCGCTCGAGCGCGCGAGGAGCGGCCCCGGCCGGGAGGCGAGCGCCCCCGCGGGAAGGTCGGGCCAGAGGTGGAAGCCGAAGATCCGCGTGGCGCCCACGCGCCCGAAGACGCCGCTCTCGCAGACGACCCGCGCGCCGCCCGTGGTCTCCTCGGCGGGCTGGAACACGAGGAGCACGTTCCTCGGCAGGTCCTCGGCGCGCGTCCCCGTCTCGCGGCCGGCCATCACGCGGTCGACCCACGTCGCGGCTCCGAGCGCCATCGCCATGTGGCCGTCGTGCCCGCAGGCGTGCATGCGCCCGGGACGCTCGCTCGCGTACGGGGCGCCCGTCGCCTCCGCCACGGGCAGGGCGTCCATGTCCGCGCGCAGGGCCACCGTCTCGGGCCGTCCGAGGTCGAAGTACGCGCAGAGCGCGCCCGCGCACGGCCCCCACACCTCGCAGGAGAGACCGTCGAGCACGCCGCGCACGTAGGCCGTGGTCTCGGGCAGCTCGAAGTCGAGCTCGGGAATGCGGTGCAGGTCGCGCCGCCAGCGCGTGAGGGCGGCGAGCTCCGGGTTCTTCTCGTCAGGCATGGGTCCTCCAATCGTTACGAGAGTATATCAGCCGCGCATTTCCGGGCGCGCCCGGGCGGGCTCGTGCTAGAGTGACCTCACTCGATAGAGGCGCGGGCGAGAAGATCCGCGGGGCAGCCGGCAGGCGTCACGACCCCGCGGGGAGGCGAGCCCGCCGAACTCGGCGCCCGGGCGCGGGCGCGGGGTGGGCCTGCGGGAAAGACCCGCAGGACTGTCTGCATGAAACCTGCAGGAGCGCTATCAAGGGAGCTTGCATGACGTGCGTGAAGCAGCCTTTTGTGACCACCGACCAGCTCGTCGACATCGCCGAGCGGTACCCCACCCCCTTCCACCTGTACGACGAGGCCGGCATCCGCCGCAACGCGGAAGCGGTGCTCGACGCCTTCTCGTGGAACCCCGGCTTCAGGGAGTACTTCGCCGTCAAGGCCAACCCCAACCCCGCGCTCATCCAGATCTTGCTGGAGTACGGCTGCGGCTGCGACTGCTCAAGCTACACGGAGCTCCTCATCGCGCGGGCGCTCGGCGTGCCGGGCGAGAAGATCATGTTCTCGTCCAACGACACGCCGGCCGAGGACTTCCGCCTCGCGCGCGAGCTCGGCGCCATCGTGAACTTCGACGACATCTCGCACATCCCGTTCTTCGAGGAGGAGGCGGGGCCCGTGGGCCCGGTCGCGAGCTGCCGCTTCAACCCCGGTGGGCTCTTCCGCCTGGCCAACGGCATCATGGACAACCCGGGCGACTCCAAGTACGGCATGACCGAGGAGCAGCTCTTCGAGGCGTACCGCATGCTCGTCGAGCGCGGCTGCGCCACGCTGGGGCTGCACGCGTTTCTCGCCAGCAACACGCACGGCAACGACTACTATCCCGCGCTCGCGCGCATCCTCTTTGGGCTGGCGGTCCGCCTGCGCGATGAGACCGGCGCGCACGTCGGGTTTGTCAACCTCTCCGGCGGCGTGGGGATCCCGTACCGGCCTGAGGAGGAGCCCTGCGACATCCGCGCCATCGGCGAGGGCGTGCGGCGCGCCTTCGAGGAGGTCCTCGTGCCCGCCGGCATGGGCGACGTGGCCATCTTCGCCGAGATGGGCCGCTTCATGATGGGGCCGTACGGCTGCCTGGTCACGCGCGCCATCCACGAGAAGAACATCTACAAGGACTACCTCGGCGTGGACGCGAGCGCCGTGGACCTCATCCGTCCCGCCATGTACGGCGCCTACCACCACATCACCGTGATGGGGCAGGCGGGCGGCCCGGACAAGTGCGCGTGGCCGGCCACGCGCACCTACGACGTCACGGGCAGCCTCTGCGAGAACAACGACAAGTTCGCCGTGGACCGGGAGCTCCCCGAGGTCGAGCGCGGCGACCTGCTCGTCATTCACGACACCGGGGCCCATGGCTACTCGATGGGCTACAACTACAACGGCCGGCTTCGGTCCGCGGAGGTGCTGCTGCGCGAGGATGGCTCCACCGAGCTCATCCGCCGCGCCGAGAAGCCCTCCGACTACTTCGCCACGCTGGCGTGCGACGGGGCCGTGCAAAGGGGACAGTCACTTTTGCACGCGAACACCGTGCAAAAGTGACTGTCCCCTTTGCACGGCCCGCTTCGCACGCCCTCCGAACACGAGAGAGAGGTACCACCATGGACATGACCAACCTGACCGGATCGATCGTCGCGCTCGTCACCCCGTTTGCCGAGGACGGCTCCGTCGACTATCCCGCGCTCGAGCGCCTCGTGGACTTCCACCTGGAGAACGGCACGGACGGCATCCTCGTGCTCGGCACCACCGGCGAGTCCTCCACGATGACCGACGACGAGGACCTCGAGGTCGCGCGCTGCGTGGTGGAGCGCGTCGCCGGCCGCATCCCCGTGATCGGCGGCGCGGGCTCCAACGCCACCTTCGAGTCCGAGCGCAAGGCCGCCGGCCTCGTCAGGATCGGCGTGGACGGCCTGCTGCTCATCACGCCGTACTACAACAAGTCCAATGAGGAGGGCATCTACCGCCACTTCACCTCCGTCCTCGACAAGGTGGACGTGCCCTGCATCCTCTACAATATCCCCGGCCGCACCGGCTGCTCCATCAGCGAGAAGAACCTCGCCCGCCTGGCGCAGCACCCCAACGCGTGGGGTATCAAGGAGGCCTCGGGCTCCATCAGCTACGCGACCATGGCCGCCCAGTACCTCTCCGACGACTTCCGCATGTTCTCCGGCAACGACGACATCGTGGTGCCGCTCATGAGCCTCGGCGCCAAGGGCGTCATCTCCGTGTGGGCCGACGTCGCACCCGCCACGGTGCACCGGATGTGTGCGGACTTCCTCGCCGGCGACGTCGAGGCCGCGCGCCGCGCGCAGCTCGAGAACCTCGAGCTCATCCACGCCCTCTTCTGCGAGGTCAACCCGATCCCGGTCAAGTGCGCCCTGGCCGAGATGGGCATGATCGGCGAGCACTACCGCCAGCCGCTCTGGACGATCTCCGACGCCGGCCGCGAGCGTCTCGTCGCCGCGATGAGGGGGGTCGGTCTCCTTGGCTAGCGTTATCGTCATCGGCGGAAACGGCCGCATGGGCCGCCTCGTGCGCGAGGAGCTTCTCGCCCGCGGCTTCGAGCTTCTCGGCTCCTACGACGTGGACAACATCGACGAGCTTGACGGGGCCGCGCCGGCGGCGGACGTGGCCGTGGACTTCTCCGCGCCCGCCTCGCTGCCGCACACGGTGGCGTACGCGCGCCGCACGGGCGCGGCGGTGGTCTCCGGCACCACGGGCCTCTCGGAGGAGCAGCTCGGCGAGCTCCGCGCGCTCGGCGAGACGAACCGCGTGATCTGGGCGTCCAACTACTCCCTCGGCGTCGCCGCCCTGCGCCGCGCGACGGCGATGGTGGCCCGCACGCTCGCGGGCTGGGACGTGGAGATCGTGGAGACGCACCACAACCAGAAGGTCGACGCGCCCTCCGGCACCGCAAAGGCGCTGCTCGCGGCCATCGACCCGGAGGGGGAGCGCCGCGTGGTGAACGGGCGCACCGGCCAGGTGGGCGCGCGCGTCCCCGGCGAGATCGGCATGCACGCCATCCGCGGCGGCACCGTCGCCGGCACGCACGAGGTGCACTTCTTCGGCACGGACGAGGAGGTCTGCCTCACGCACCGCGCCACGAGCCGGCAGATCTTCGTCACCGGCGCCGTCGCCGCCGCGGCGCGCCTGCTCGAGCGGCCCGCGGGGTTCTATGACTTCGACGCGTTGATGTTCGCGTGACGCGGTTCTTCTCGCCGGGCGGGTTGAGCGGCCCGGGTCGTCTGGGCGGCCCGGGTAGGCCGGGCGGTACTCAGTTCCGCATCTGCGTACGGGGCCGCGCGCAGTTCCGGAACTGAGTGACGGGTCTCGACTCAAATCCGGATTTGAGTCGTCACCTGGCGCGGAACGGACGCGCAATCCGCGATGTGACGTGGCCGGGGAGCACGGGCCGGCGCTCAGTTCCGGATTTGAGTAACGGCCCGCACTCAGTTCCTGATCTGAGCAACGGCCCGCACTCAGTTCTGGATTTGAGCGCCGGGCCGCGGGGCATCGCGGGCGGCGCGCGACCTCGACCTGCGCGAACGTGGCCGGCCGGGGGCGGACGTCCCGGGTGCCGGCGCGCAGGGTTCGCCGCGGCACTCAGTTCCGGATTTGCGTGCCGACCCGTGCTCAGTTCAGGAAATGAGCGCCGGCCCGCACTCAAATCCGGAACTGAGCGCCGAGCCGGGCTGAGCGAGGCGGCGCGTCGGTCATCGACGTGCCGGCACCTGTGGGAACGTCGGAGCCGCGCGCGGCGGGGCAAGTGGCCGCGAGGCGCCGCTCAGTTCCGGATTTGCGTACCGACCCGTGCTCAGTTCCGGAGCTGAGCGCCCGACCGAGGCACGCCCCGGCCAGGCGCCGGGGCGGCTACCATGGAGGAGGCAGGACGAGACGTGGCGGGGGCCGCCGGGGAAGGGAACACATGGACGCACAGGAGATCATCGACTTCATCGCGACGGCGCCTAAGAAGACGCCCGTCAAGCTGTACGTGCGCGAGAAGGGCGGGGCGCGCCTGGACTGGGGCGACGCCCACGTCTACGGCGGGCCCGAGGGCCGCGTCGTCCTCGGCGAGTGGGCCGACCTCGAGCCCGTCCTTCTCGCCAGCGCGGACGCCATCGAGTACGCGGACGTGGAGGCGGACCGGCGCAACTCCGCGGTGCCGCTCCTCGACCTCAAGGGCGTGAACGCGCGCATCGAGCCGGGCGCCATCATCCGCGACCGCGTGGAGATTGGCGACAACGCCGTCATCATGATGGGCGCCGTCATCAACATCGGGGCCGTCATCGGCGAGGGCACCATGATCGACATGGGCGCCGTGCTCGGCGGCCGCGCCATCGTGGGCCGAAACTGCCATGTGGGCGCCGGCACCGTGCTCGCCGGAGTCGTGGAGCCCGCGAGCGCCACGCCCGTCGTCGTTGAGGACGGCGTCATGATCGGCGCCAACGCGGTGGTCCTCGAGGGCGTGCGCGTGGGCGCGGGCGCCGTCGTGGCGGCGGGCGCCGTCTGCGTGGAGGACGTCCCCGCCGGCGCCGTCGTTGCCGGCGTGCCGGCGCGCGTCATCAAGATGCGCGACGAGCGGACGGACGGCAAGACGGCCCTCGTCGAGGAGCTCCGCCGGCTGTAGCTCGGGGCTCGTTGACCGCACGGAACGATGCGTCGCCAGACCCCCGCACGGCTGATTTGCGGGGGCCTGGCGACATCACCGCGGAGAAAACCGTCGCCAGACCCCCGCACGGCCGCCGCGCGGGGGAGGGGCGACGTTTCCGGGTTGATTTCCAACCTCAGCGAAACACCTTGAGCCGATAGCGCGTTTCCGCACCTATCGAGACGGAGGGGAGGCCCCGGCAGGGGCCTCCCCTCCGCGTTGTCGCAGGTGTAGGATGCATGGAGAG
>NZ_JBQXES010000029.1:0-25743 GCF_052599055.1 Thermophilibacter sp. ZX-H3
CGCGCCCATCCGGCGCGCCAAACGAACCTGACGCCGCTGGCGCGTCGCGACGCTTGCCCGTGAGGCGCGAGACATCGACACGCCACACGGCGGTGCGCTCGAGCGCCGCCTCGGAGAACGAGACGGGAGCCCCGGGCGCCATGTGCTCCATGATACGCGTGAGCCCGCGGGCCTTCTCCTCCGCCCCCATCACGCGCGAGATGGCACCGACCGCCATGACGCTCTCGTACGCATACGAATACGCGCAGGAGAAGTCGCCCTCGATCACGCCCGCGGGCACGTCGAGCTCGAGCGCGACCGTCGGGTCGGCGTCCCACGCCTCGACCTTGCGCCCCTCCCCCGCGGAGTGCATCCAGAAGACCCAGCGCGGCTCGTCGTCCTTCTCGCCCAGCACCTCGTAGCCAAAGCTCATGGGCACGACGAAGGGCCCCTCGTCGTCCGAGGAGCCGACGTGCAGGACTCGGGCCCGGTCGACGATCGACCTCAGCTCGGCCAGCTCCGTCACCTCGCGGCGGGCGCGCCGCATCTCCCGCGGCGCCATCACAGCACCTGCTCCAGGCACGTCTTCTGCGGGACGAGCCCCATAGCGTCATAGAAGGCGCGCGCCCCGGGGTTGCACGACCACACGTTGAGCGTCAGGTTGTGGCACCCCAGCTCGCGCGCATGCTCGACGACGCGTCGATAGAGCGCCGTCCCCACGCGCCTCCCGCGCGCCCGCTCGTCCACGCAGATGTCGTCCACGTAGAGCGAGAGGATCGGCTGCATGTTGTTGCTCGAGCGGAAGTCCTGGACCTCGCAGAACGCGTGCCCGAGCACCTCCCCCGGGGCCGCGCCCTCCCCCACCGCCACGAAGACCGGGCGCGCGTCGTCGGCGAAGATCGCCAGCAGCTCCTCGTCCGTGTACTTGCGGGTCCCCGCCCGAAAGAGGTCGGGCCGTCCCGCGGCATGGACCTCCAGCACCTGTCGCAGCAGGCTCGTCACGCCGGGCAGGTCCTCATCTTTCGCCCTTCGGACCATCATGGCCAAAGCGCCTCCTCTCCTGGACGTACGCGACGAACTCGTCGGCCTCTTCGGGGGTCTCGAAGCGCGCCGTGTACTGCTGGTCACCCAGGTCATCCGAGAGCGCGGCGGGCACGCGCCCGCACGAGACGATGGCATCGCCCCAGCGCTCCATGACCTCGTCGTGCGTCCGCAGGTAGCGATGGACGTCCCGCCGGCCCGCGTACACGCAGACGGCAGGCTCCCCCGACGGCTCGCAGCGCACCTCATCATGGCACACCATGTCCGCCCACACCTGGTAGACGTCGATGCCGTGCGCATGGCAGATCATCTCGGGGGTCGAGCCCCCGGGCGGCCGGGCGTTCACCTCGAGCCCCACGTAGTCACCGGCAACACCCAGGCCCGGACGGTCATGGGAGAGGCGGAAGAACTCCATGTGAACGAAGCGGCTCGCGAGGCCGAACGAGCGCGCGAGCGCGCGGCCCGCGCGGGCGAGCGCGGGGTCGACGCTCGGCAGGGAGCGATAGCTCAGGTCGAGCTGGCGCTGGGCGACGTCCGCCATCGAGGGCGGAAACTCCTCCTGGTTCTCGAGCAGGGGATCCCCCCGACTGTCGAGAAGGGCGTCGTAGGAGCAGATGTCTCCCTCGACGTACTGCTCCACCACGTACGGCACGTCCCCGTGCTCGGCGATGAGATCGCGCAGGTCGTCGTCGCTCGCAAGCAGGCGCGCCCCCGCCGACCCCACGCCGACCTCCGGCTTGGCGAAGACGGGGAAGTGCCCCATCTCACCGATGAACCAGCGCGTCTCGTCGAAGGTGGTGAGGCGCGTCTGGCGGGCCGTCGGGACCCCCGCCGCGGCGTAGAGCGGCTTCTGGGCGGCCTTGCTCTGCCACGTGGCGACCTGGGCGGGAAGCGGCCCCGTGCGAACGTTGAAGTCCTCGCGCAGGCGCGCGTCCTGGGAGAGCCAGTGCTCGTTGTTGGACTCCACCCAGTCCACCTTGCCGTACTTGAACGAGAAGAACGCCACGGCGCGAAAGACCTGGTCGTAGTCACCGAGGTCCGACACCCAGTAGTACTCATCGAGCGACGCCCTGACCTCGGGGGCCAGGGCGTCGTAGGGCGTGTCCCCGATCCCGAGGGCGCGCGCCCCGTTGCGGCGGAGCGCGGCGCAGAACTTCCAGTAGACCTCGGGGAACTGCGGGGAGACAAAGACGAAGTTCATTTACTCGGCGCTCGTGTCCTGCTTCTTCGCGGTCGAGCGCGTCGTCCTCTTGGCGGCCGGCTTCTTTGCCGCGGGCTTCTCGGCGGAGGCGGCAGCCTTGGGGGCGGCCTTCTTCGCGGCGGCGGCCTTGGTCGTCGTGGCGGCCTTCGCGGTCGTCGCCTTGGCGGTCGCCGTCTTGGTCGTGGCGGCCTTGGCGGTCGTTGCCTTGGCAGCGGTCTTGGTCGCCGTGGCCTTGGTCGCCGGCTTGGCGGCAGGCTTCTTGGCTGCCGTCTTGGTAGCCGGCTTCTCCTCGGCGGGCTCGGCGGCCTTGGTCGCCTTCGCGGCGGCCGGCTTCTTGGCGGGCTCGGCCTTCTCCGCGGCCGCAGCCTTCTTCACGACCGGCTTCTTGGCAGTGGCCGGCTTCTCCTCCGCGGCGGGCGCGGCGGCCTTGGCCGTGGCCTTGGTAGCGGCGGCCTTCTTCGCGACGGTGGCCTTCTTCGCGGCCGGCTTCTTGGCGGCCGTCTTCTCCTCCGTCACCGCGTCGTCCTTCTCGGCTGCCTTCGCGACGGCCTTCTTGGCAGTCGTCTTCTTGGCAGCGGCCGGCTTCTTGGCGGCAGCGCGCTTGCGGGCGGGCGCCTTCTTCGTGGCAGCGGCCTTCTCGGCTGCCGTGGTCTTCTCCACGTCCTCGAGCACGATCGGCATGAAGTAGCGGATCTGCTTCTTCCACCAGAACCAGGTGTGCGAGACGTCGCCGCCCCAGTAGTCGCACCAGGCCTCGACGCCCAGGCGCTGGAGCTGGGCGTCAATCTCGCGCGTGGTGCGGAGGCTGTCGGCCTCGCTCCCCTCCTGGCCACAGCAGAACAGCAGCTGGCGCTGGTTGTAGAGCGCGATGTAGGGGTGGTCGGTCGGCATGTTGGGAAGGAACGCGCACGGCGTGTTGTCGTAGAGCGTGGCGTCCATCCAGTCGCCGAAGTAGCGGCTGGCGTCGTAGGTGCCGGAGAGGCAGACGCAGCCCTGGAAGAGGTCCGGGCGGCGCAGCGCGAAGACCGCGGCGTGAGTGGCGCCCAGGTCAAAGCCAAGGGCCAGCGGACGAGCGTCGGAGCCGCTCACCTCGGCGACGAGCGGGACGATCTCCTCGCAGACCGCCTGGTAGTACGCCTCCTGGCGCGCGGCGCGCTCGACGGCGTAGCCGTCGGAGCCCCAGGACTCGCCGTCGACGTTGCTGACGCTGAAGAGCTGGATCACGCCGGCGTCGAGGTAGTCGGAGAGCTCGTCGACGAGCCCGACCTCCTCGAGGCTCTCCGGGCGCTGCCCGAGCGGGGCGAACGCCATGACGGGCTGACCGGCGGTACCATACACGATGACATCGAGGTCCTCCCCGAGGATCTCGCTGTGACGAACGACCATCTTCTTATCCATAGTTACTCCCCTGTGAGTACGGACTATCAAAAGCAAAGCCGTATTCTAGCGCTTATGGGCAACGTCTGCGTATTTCGCGCGTAAGGCCTGAACGAAATGGAAACGATGGCCCGCGCGATTTGCGCCCCGCGCGCATCTGGAACACAATGCTCCATGCCCGCATACTCGCTGGCAGCGGCCCCAGAACGGCAGAGGGAGGACACCATGGGCAACGGAAAGAGGAAGGCGCTCTCGGGCGTGGTGAAGTCGCTTCGGCTCGGCGCCCTTGCCGCGCTGGGACTCGGGGTCGTCGCCTTCGTCTTCGCCTTCCTCGCCCACGGCCTCGACTGGCGCACGGGGCTCGACTGGGCCCGAAAGCTGCTCTTCGTGGTGGGGTCGCTCTGCCTCGTCACCGGAGGCTGCGGCCTGCTCGTCTCCGGGCGCGACCGACCGGACGGCATCATGACCCCGCACGAGGACGACACCTTCCGCTCGTTCTGGCACGAGGTCGGCCTGCCCTGGGGAGCTGCCGTGAGCGTGGCCGCCGTGAGCTTTCTCGCGGTGGGAACCGTGGTGGAGATGCTCGTTTTTCTCGCCGCGTAGGTTCTGAGGCGGTCGCGGGGGAAAGGCGTGCTACTCTTTCTTGTTGGCTCACCGCCCATAAGAGCAGAGAGGACCCCCGCAGATGCGCATCGGATTTGACAACGACAAGTACATCTCCCTCCAGGCGGAGAAGATCCGCAAGCGCATCGGGCAGTTCGGCGGCAAGCTCTACCTCGAGTTCGGCGGCAAGCTCTTTGACGACTATCACGCGAGCCGCGTGCTGCCGGGCTTTGAGCCCGACTCCAAGATCCGCATGCTCGAGAGCCTGCGCGACGAGGTCGAGGCGATCATCGTCATCAACGCGGACAACATCGAGAACGCCAAGCGCCGCTCCGACATCGGCATCACCTACGAGGAGGACGCGCTGCGCCTCATGGACTCGTTCCGCGCGCGCGGCCTCATGGTCGGCGGCATCTGCATCACGCACTTCACCGGGCAGCCGCACGCCGAGGCGTTCCAGAGCCGTCTCGAGGGGATGGGCGTGTCCGTGTGGCGCCACTACCTCATCGACGGCTACCCCTCCGACGTCAACCACATCGTCTCCGACGAGGGCTTCGGCAAGAACGACTACATCGAGACCACCCGCCCGCTCGTCGTGGTGACGGCCCCCGGCCCCGGCTCGGGCAAGCTCGCTACCTGCCTCTCCCAGCTCTATCACGAGAACAAGCGCGGCGTGCAGGCCGGCTACGCCAAGTACGAGACCTTCCCCGTGTGGAACCTCCCGCTCAAGCATCCCGTGAACGTGGCCTACGAGGCGGCGACGGCCGACCTCGACGACCGCAACATCATCGATCCCTGGCACCTCGAGGCCTACGGCGAGGTCACCGTCAACTACAACCGCGACGTCGAGACCTTCCCCGTGCTCAAGGCCATGATGGAGAAGATCGCCGGCGAGAGCCCCTACCAGTCCCCCACCGACATGGGCGTCAACATGGTGGGCCTGTGCATCTCCGACGACGAGGTCTGCCGCGAGGCCGCCAAGAACGAGATCGTGCGCCGCTACTTCGCCACCACCGAGGAGATGCGCCGCACCGGCCAGGGGGCCGAGGCGCTGGAGAAGATCGAGCTGCTCATGCGCCAGGTCGACGTGACCTGCGACTACTCGCCCGCGCACCAGGCGGCGCTCGCCAAGGAGGAGGAGACGGGAGGCCCAGCCGCCGCGATGGTCCTGCCCGACGGCGAGCTCGTGACCGGCAAGACGTCCGAGCTGATGGGCGCGGCGGCGTCGCTGCTTCTCAACGCCGCCAAGCACATGGCGGGCATCCCCAAGAAGACCTACGTGGTGAGCGAGGAGGCCCTCGTGCCGATCTGCCACCTCAAGACCGAGCACCTGCGCAGCCACAACCCGCGTCTCCACTCCGACGAGATGCTCATCGCGCTCTCCCTCTCCTCGGCCACCAACGACCAGGCGGAGGCCACCGTGGACGCGCTCGAGCAGCTTGCGGGCTGCGACGCCTACTTCTCGGTCATCCTCTCCGAGGCGGACATGCGCACCTACCGCAACCTCGGCATCAACGTCTGCTGCGAGCCCAAGTACGAGCGCCAGACGTACTACCACCGGTAACAGGGCGAACCCCGGGTCACATACCCCGACAATTTCCGCGTTATTTCGCACATTTTTGTCGGGGTATGCGACCCGGGCCATTCTAGAGAAGCTCATCGAGCAGCCTGTCTCGCTCCTCCGCCTTGGGATGGGGCCGTTTTACCCCAAGCCCTCTCGCCACCTGATAGGCCAATACGGTCAGGGCGTCGCCCTCCAGCTGGGCACGCGTGACAACAAGGACCTTCCATCCCAGACTCCTCAGCGAGTTGCCCTTCATCGCGTCCCTGTCCAAGGACTCCCTGGACAGATGATCGGAATAGCTGTTGTACTCAAGCACGAGGCGCCGTCTCTCCCAGCAGGCATCGACCTCGTACTGGGAGCGCTGGCTCAGGGCAAACTCATCGGGGCGAGGCTTGATGGTCACGTTGAGCTCTGGCCGAGGAAGGCCAAACCCTCCCTCTCTGGCAGGAAGCGTCAGGGCGAGGACCATGACGGTCTCCATAGGGGATCGTGAGCGCTCCATCACGTAGGGCAGGAACCTGATCGCATTCCGGCATCCATAGCATCCCTTTGCACCCTCGAGATACTCAGCGAGCTCTTCCTTGGTCATCAGCTGGTTGCGGTCGCTGAAGCCGCGGGCGTCGCGCCGTCTTCCATAGAGCCCCACGCACTCCATCCCGATCGAGATGGCCCTCGGCTTGCTCTGCGACCCCGACGCCATGAGATAGCAGAAGCCGGGAGAGGCGATGAGCACTCCCGGCGCCAGGCGATAGAGCGAGCCGGGAGGAATGGGCCCCGACCACACATGGC
Organism: Thermophilibacter sp. ZX-H3; assembly: GCF_052599055.1. Lineage (NCBI taxonomy): Bacteria > Bacillati > Actinomycetota > Coriobacteriia > Coriobacteriales > Atopobiaceae > Thermophilibacter > Thermophilibacter sp. ZX-H3. Next base: position 6,555 of record NZ_JBQXES010000029.1, read on the forward strand.
TCACCACACGATCGGAATGGACACGGTCGACAGGCCTATCCACAAGCACGTGAATCGGATGCCTTTCGTCAAACGCGATGTATCTGCCAAGCTCCCGGATGTCCGACCATGAGAAGGTGGACCACTCGAGGTTCGAGGCCTGGCATGGATCCCCCAGCCTCGACAGCGCCGCATCGTCTGACAGTATTTCTAGGGCACTCTCACAAACAATGGTTATCATAACGTGATTTATCTTTCATATATCAGACTACTCTTATTGGATTAGCATAAACTATTACTGTATGTGACGCCAGATTGTCAAGTCGCCCTCTTCTCTAAAAGGGCGAACGTCGCACAACCCGACAAATTGGAAGAAAAAGTCGCTGATTTGTCGGGTTATGCGACATTTGCCTAGACCCATTGCTTCAAAAGTGAGATTCCAGAAGCCCTAGGGCAATCTTCCCCGTGCTCCGCCGGCGCTCGCGGTATCCTAGTCCGGTCGGTCATAGGGAGAGGATGGATGTGAACTACCAGCTCATAGCCTTTGACATGGACGGGACGCTGCTCAGCAGCACGAAGGAGGTCCTCGCCTCCTCCCGCGCGGCCATCGCCGAGGCGCTCGGAGCCGGCAAGGTCGTCGCCATATGCACGGGCCGCTGCCCCAAGATGGTCGAGCTCGACCGCGAGAGCATCGGCGACGTCCGCTATGCCATCTGCTGCAACGGGACCATCCTCTACGACCTCGTGGAGCATAAGGTGCTCTCCGCCTCCCCGCTCGAGCACGACGTCATCGCCCGGGCGCTCGACGCCCTCGGCGACGGCGACGCGATGATCGACGCGTTCTCAGGGCGCGGGTTCTTCTGCCAGGACTCGCACCTCGACACGATGGACCGCTACCACATGGGCATCTATCAGGGGCTCTACCGAGCCACCGCATCGCTGGTCCGGGACATTCGAGCGCAGCTCCTCGACCCATCCGTCACATACCAGAAGTTCATCTTCCACTGCGCGACGCCGGAGCTGCGCCAGCGCGTGCGCGAGCGCGTTGCCGGACTCCCGGTGGAGCTCGCCAACTCCGAGGTCTCGAGCCTCGAGTTCTCCCCCGCCGGCGTGGACAAGGGCACCGGACTGCTCGCCCTCGCCGAGCTGCTGGGCATCCCCCGCGACGCCACCATCGCCGTCGGCGACGCGGACAACGACCTTGGGATGCTTCGCGCCGCGGGACTTGGCGTCGCGATGGGCAACGCCAACGAGAGCGCGCGGGCCGCGGCTGACGCCGTCGTCGCGGACAACGACCACGACGGCTGCGCGGAGGCCATCCACAGGTTCCTGCTCGAAAGCGAGAGATAGACCATGAAGCGCATCCTCATCATCGCCACCGGCGGCACGATCGCCTCGACCGAGGACGGGGCGGGCCTCGCCCCCACCCTCACCGGCAAGGAGCTCGCCGCTCGCGTGCCGCTCATCGACACCCTCTGCGACCTCGACTTCGTTCAGCCCATGAACATCGACAGCACCAACATGCGGCCACGCGACTGGCTGAGCATCGCCCAGGTCATCCGAGAGGGCTACGACCGCTATGACGGCTTCGTGATCCTCCACGGCACCGACACCATGGCCTACACCGCCGCCGCCCTCTCCTACCTCATCCAGGACAGCGAGAAGCCCATCGTCCTCACCGGCTCCCAGCAGCCGATGGCGAACCCCTTCACCGACGCCAAGCTCAACCTCTACCACAGCGTCCTCTACGCCTGCGACCCGGCGTCGCGCGACGTCTCCGTGGTCTTTGGCGGCAAGGTCATCTGCGGCACGCGCGCCCGCAAGCAGCGCACCATGAGCTTCAACGCGTTCTCGAGTATGAACTACCCGTCGCTCGCGTACGTCCGCGGCAGCAGCATCGTGCGCCCTGCGGGCATGGGGCCGGCGCGCGGCGACCACGACGGCCCGCGCTTCTATGACACCCTCAACGAGCGCGTCATCGTGCTCAAGCTCACGCCGGAGCTCAAGCCCACGATCTTCGGCCTCCTCAAGCCCGACTACGACGCCGTCATCCTCGAGACCTTCGGCATCGGCGGCATCCCCGCCTATGACGGGTCCTACCAGGAGGCGATCTTCGACTGGGTCGACTCCGGACGTGCCCTCGTGGTCACCACGCAGGTGCCGGAGGAGGGCCTCGACCTCGGCGTCTACGAGGTCGGCCATGCCTACGCCGAGAAGGAGGGCATCCTCAAGGGCGACGACATGACCACCGAGGCCCTCGTCGCCAAGACGATGTGGGCGCTCGGCCAGACCCGCGAGCCCGCCGAGCTGTCACGGCTCTTCTACCAGGAGATCAACCACGACCGCATGCCGCGGTAGCGCCTAGGCGGAGCCGTCGGTCAGCCGAGCGACCGCCCACACCAGCGCCGCGGCCACGAGCCCGCCGACCACGACCGCGGGAACGAGGAGCCCGTCCAGCAGCAGGCCAAGAGGGTCCATGAGCGCCGAGGAGGCGTTGACGGCCATGTGGAGCAGGACGGCGGCGCGCAGCCGTCCCGTGCGCCGGAAAACCCAGCCCAGCAGCAGCCCCAGCGCAAAGGCGTAGACGCCCTGCACGACGTTGAGGTGCATGACGCCAAAGACCAGTGCCTGAATGGCGTTGGCTGCCCAGAAGCGCGCGTCCGGAGCCTCAGGGCGGGACGAGGGGCGCTGCCCCGGGCAGAGCGCGCGCAGCGAGAACTCAAGGGCGACGCCGCGGCAGAGGGACTCCTCGGCGATGGGCGCGATTACGGCAACCTCGACAAGCGTCGCGAGGCTCATCTCGTCCGAGAGGCCGGCGAGCTCCATGAGCTCGAGATAGCCGTCCATCACCTCGGGGAAGAGCGGCAGCACCAGGGAGAGCGCGCACGAGATCGTCACCTGCAGGACCATGCCGAGCGCAAGCAGCGTACAGACGAGCAGCACGACCCGCGCAGGGCGAGAAGGACGCGCCTCCTCGCGGCGCAGGATCGAGCGCGGCCTCAGGTAGAGCCACCACAGCACGGCAAGGGCGAGACTCGCCAGCGTCGCGGCCAGCATCAGCACGTCAATGTCGGTCGTCAGCAGGGCGATGCCCGCCACCAGGGGGGCAAGCACCTGCACGAGAAGGTACGCCGGAGCCGTCGACACGGCGGCAAGCAGCCACTTTGCCACGTATCCCGCACCGTGACGCGGCGCCGGCGACTCCCCGTTCTCGCCAGGAATGCCGATCTCCATGCGCGCCCTCCTCCAGACGAGTGGAAAGCGAGACGAATCAGATGGTCACATTATCGCTCGCGGCGGGAAAGACTGCGCGCGCAGGGACCGAGCACCCACCACACGAGGACGCCGCACTCCGCAACGAAGATCGCCAGCGCCAGGCAGAGCGCCACGGGCACCGCCAGGACCTCCCACAGCGCCCCGCCGAGCAGCGCGAGCGCGGGCAGCGCCATGACGACCGCGCCCACGATGAGGCCCGCGAAGACCATCAGCGTGGCGCCGCCACCCTTGACGAGCTGTGCCTCGTTGTCCCAGGTGAGACGAGGAAAGAGCGCGCCCAGGCCAAGCGACAGCAGGCCGAGGGAGACCGTAGCGCCCAGGTAGATGCCAACGAGGTAGAGCCCAGCGGCCGCGGGCACGCCCAGCACCACCAGCGCCGCCACGATGAGCAGGAGCATCGGCACCGTGGAGAGCGCAAACGGCACCACGAACTTCGATGCCAGGTACGCGCTCCAGTCCATGGGCAGGCCGCGCATGAAGAAGAAGTCCTCTCCGTCGCGGCTCACGCCCATCGTGAACGAGTAGGACGAGAAGCCCAGGAAAAGGCCGAAGACCAGCACGCCCACGGCGCACCACGCGAGCGCGGGACTGTCAAAGGTGAGAAGCGCCGTGAGCTCGCGCGCCATCCCGAGCACGGCCATCGGCTCGATGCCCGCGTCCGACGCCTGGGAGACACCCACCGCGCCGCTCACCACGAAGATGACGATGAAGTAGAGCGGCATGAGCAGCGAGCTCAGGACAAACTGGTTGAAGAAGACCGGCACGCGCGCCATCGTCTTCCAGTCTCGGCTGAGGTTGGCGGCAAGCGCGCCACGCGTCCGCGTTGCCTGGGCGAGCTCGGCGCCCTCCACGCGGCGCCCGCGCTTCCCGCCCGCGCCCTGGAGCGCCTGCACGCCCTCGAAGTACCAGCGACGCGCGACCGCGGAGAGCGCGAGGGCGTAGACGGCCACGCTCGCGAGCATGGCGAGAAGGGCGCCGACCGCACCCAGCGCGTCCCCCGCGATGGCCGCACGCGCAAACAGCGACGGCGGGCACAGCACGCCCATCACGACCGCGGGGACGCCTCCCGCAAGCAGCCGCTCGGAGCCGGACGCCAGCGATGCCAGCCCGTCGCCCTGGAAGGCAAACTGGCTGCCCACGCCGATCGCGAGCGCGAACACGATGACAAGCGCGCCGAAGACGCGCGAGAAGCGGTCCTTGTCGTGCGCCAGGCGCGAGAAGCGCATGATGGGCACGCAGATGATCACGAGCGCCAGGTTGACGGCCACGGCGCACAGCACAAACGCCAGCGTCATAACGACCCACGCCCCGGGCGCGGCCCCGACGGCAAGAAGGCACCCCAGCCCCACCGGCAGGATGATGAGGTCGCCGAGAAGCGACACCCCGAGGAAGTGGGCGAGCTTTGCCCACATGACCGTGGTGGCCGAGATGGGCAGCGTGAGGTAGTAGCCGAGGTCACGCACGAAGTAGAGAACGTTCACGGCCTGGTAGAGGCCCGTGAGGACCGTAAGGCCCACGAGGCACACCACGCAGAGGCTGAACGCCACGTACGGGGTGATGTCCGTCTCTCCCAACATGAAGCCCATCATGAAGAACATGGCGGCAAGCAGCAGGAAGAGAAAGCCCATCGCGACCTTGCGGACGCCCGAGCCGAGCCCGCCCCAGAAGCCCCTGCGCGTCGAGCCCTCGTCTCCGCCGATGCCCATGCCGGTGCTGTCCAGGTGCTGCTCCCCGCGCATAATCACGCGCAGCATCACGCGGAACTGCCGCCAGGAGAAGCCCTGGGCCGCCGTCGCGCGCGCCATCACTCGGCCTCCCCGACGAGCGGGGAGTTGTCGGACGTGAGCTCGAGGAACATCTCCTCGAGGGAGCCGCCCATGCGGAAGTGCTCGCGCATCTCGTCGACGGTGCCCACGAAGAGCAGCTCGCCGTGGGCGATCACGCCCACGCGGTCCACGACCTTCTCGGCCACGTCGAGCACGTGCGTGGAGAAGAGCACGGTCTTGCCCGCATCGGCGTGGCGGCGCATGGACTGCTTGAGCAGCCACGACGCCTTGGGGTCGAGGCCGGTCATCGGCTCGTCGAGGATCCAGATGGCCGGGTCGGGCAGCAGAGCGCCCATGATCATCATCTTCTGGCGCATGCCGTGGGAGTAGGACTGGATCTGGTTGTCCAGCTCGCCCTCCATGCCGTACTCGCGCGCGAGCTCGGCGATGCGCGGGCCGCGCACGGCGTCCGGCACCTCGTAGACGTCCGCGATGAAGCGCAGGAACTCGTGGCCCTTGAGGCGCAGCAGGTGGTCGGGCGAGTCGCTCACGTAGCAGAGGTTGCGCTTGGCGGCGAGCGGGTCGGCGGCAACGTTGACGCCGTCGAGCTCGATTACGCCCGAGCTGGGCGCGAGCACGCCGGCGAGCATGTTGAGCAGCGTGGACTTGCCCGCGCCGTTGGGTCCGAGCAGGCCAAAGATCTCGCCGGACTGTATCTCGAGGGTGAGGTCGCGCACCGCGTTGGTGGCGCCGCCGTCGTAGGACTTGGACACGTGGTCGATCCTGATCATAGGTCTCCCGTCTCTGGGGGCCAAAACGGTCATGCGCGCAATTCTACGCTAGGAGAACCCCCCCCCGGCAAGTTCTGGGTGACGTTTCGGTAATGGTTCCCGACAGAGGCCCCAGGGGGAGCCTGTCAGAAAAACCCGCCGCTCGCGGTGGGCGAACGGCGGGCAGAGACCAGCTCTCCCTGAGGTGGCTACTCCTGTGCGGGCATGACCTTCTCGCAGTAGTCGCGGATGATCGAGCAGGACTTGCGCATCGCGCGGCGCTCGTCGTAGGAGAGGTCGATCTCCAGCACGGAGTCGACGCCGGTGCTGCCGATGACGCACGGGACGCCGGCGGAGATGCCGGACTCGCCGTACTCGCCGTCGAGGTGGGCGGAGAGCGGCACCACGCGCTTCTCGTTGTGCAGGATCGAGGTCACGAGCGCAGCCACCACGGAGGCGATGCCAAACTCGGTGCAGCCCTTGCCGGAGATGATCGCGGCGCCGGACTCGCGCACGCGCCGCATGATGTCGTCGAAGTCGATGGAGTCAACCACGTCGTCGCGCAGGGACAGGTACTCGCGCAGGCCGATGCCCTCGACGGAGATGCGCGAGGTGGGGATGAACATCGAGTCGCCATGCTCGCCCATGCAGAAGGCCTGGATCTGGCGGCTGGAGACGTCGATGGTCTCGGAGAGGACGCGGCGCAGGCGCGCGGAGTCGAGCGCCGTGCCAGTGCCAAAGACCTGGTTGCGCGGCAGGCCGAGCTTGCGGTAGAGGTACTCGACGACGATGTCGGCCGGGTTGGAGACGCTGATGAGGATGCCGTGGAAGCCGGACTCCTTGAGCGGGCCCACGATGCCGTCGAGCACCTTGATGGTGCCGTCGAGCATCTGGAGGCGCGTCTCGCCCGGGCGGCGGCTGCGGCCGGCGGTGAGGATCACGAAGTGGGCGTCGGCGCAGTCGGCGTAGTCACCCACGCGGATGGTGAAGGAGTCGCCGAGGCCGGAGGCCAGGTCGTCGAGGTCGATGGCCTGGGCGCGCGCGGCGTCGGCGTTGACGTCCACGAAGACGATCTCGTTCACGAGGTGCTGGAACATGAGGCAGAGCGCCACGTGGCTGCCCACACGCCCCGCGCCGATGATGACGGCCTTACGTGTCCTGATGTCACCCGTGTGCATTGATGCTCCTATCGTCCTGGCGCAGCGCGCCGCTGCTCACAAAAAAGGGGCGCCCTGGGGCGCCCCTCCATTCTAACTGGTTGTGGACGTTCTGTGACGTTAGTGTTTCAGAAAAACGACGCCGTTCGCCGAGAAGTGCAGCAGGGCCGACAGCTCCGTCGTCTCCTGCCCTCACCGTGCTGGAAGACCCGGGTCCTCGCCAGTCGCCGCCGACTCCGGATAGGTGGGCACGCTCGAGAGCGCCTCGAAGAGGTCACCCGACTCGTAGAAGTCAAACGAGTAGAACCCGGACGCCTCGCGGTAGCGCCTGACGTCGGCAAGCCAGTTCTCGGGCATCCCGGGATGCCAGGCGTTGCAGTCCGAGAGAACGGCGCCGATCTCCGGGAGCAGCATCACGCGCCTGAAGCGGCAGGGCCCCACGGACTCGGCAACGTAGCGCCAGCCCATCGAGAGGTCGGGCTCGCACCCGGTGTAGTCCGCAACAAAGAGGCGCGTGCGATTCGAGCTCCGATAGATCGCGCCCCCCATGTCAGAGAGGGCGTCCGGGTCGAGGCCATGGCGCAGCGCGTAGGCGCGAACGTACGGCTCGTCTCCCTCGACGAACGCCTGAAAGACGTTCTCCTCCTCGGGCTCCGCGAACGCGGCGTGGTACTCGCGCGCCGCCGGGTCGAACGGAAACTTCTCGGGCGAGAAGATCTCGCGGAACCTCGCGCCCCACTCCGCTCGATCCTCGGGGAAGGGCCTCAGGTACCAGCCGCCGCCAAAGCCCGGGGCCTTGACGATGCCCGCGGCCCCACGCTCGCCGATCACGACGCCGAGCTTCCTGTTGGCATAGTCCTTGTCGTAGGAAATCGCCACGCCCATCTGGGCGAGTGCCCCGATGACGCGGGCGAGCTCGGGACAGGGGTTTCCCTCGTCATCGACCCACCCTGCCGGGGAGTAGCGGTTGACGAGGTTGCGCCTCCAGACGTCCTTGTCGGGACGGTCGCGCGTCACGTGGTCGAGCCTCAGCATGGCGGGACCGCACGCCACCATGCAGGTGTCGTTGCCCCCAAGAAGGCAGAAGAGGTCCTCACTCGAGAAGCGCACCTGCTCGAGCGGGAGCTCGGAGAGGCTTGCCCTTTTTCTAGAGAAAAACATGCCAACTCACTCCAAACCGATAAGCACGCGAGCGCGAGACGGGAGGCCTCCTACTTCGCCACCAGCCACGAGGCGAGCTGCTTGTCTTCGATGGGCCGCTTGCCGCGACCGAGATAGCGCCGGCGGGCGTCCTTGATCGCGGAGGACGCCTCGTCAACGAGCCCCGGGTTCTTCTCGACGAGCTCGCGCGGGAGAAAGAGCACGCCCGAGGCGTCCTCGTCGCGGAAGGCCCAGTTGATTCCCATGAGGTTGTAGGCAAGAGAGGCCTCCTTGCCCTTTGCCAGCACGAAGTAGATCCCGTTGTCGCCCGCAACCGGGCGAGCGTCGAGGGCAAACCAGGGTATGTTGAGCGTTGCGGTGCTCGAGGTCTCCGTGAAGCCAAACGCGGAGAGGGTCACCGTATAGTCGGCAACGAGCTCCGCGAGCGGATCGTCGCCCGTGCTGGCGGCGCCTCGCTGCGCAAACCACCTCCGCACCAGGCCCGCGCGCGTTGCGAGCAGAAGCGGCGGACGCACCGCCATCACGACGCCAAACACGAGAAGCGCCACGAAGAGCAGCGTGCCCCCGACCATCTCGACGGAGGGGGCGGAGAGGCACGCGAAGACGGAGGCGATGGTCATGAGCCCAAAAAGCACGGCACAGAGAATCCCGAGCTTCCGGGTGTAGCGGATCTGCTGGGCGCGGAAGAGGTCACGGAACCCCTCGAGGTCCATGTGGACGGGGTAGGACACGCCTTTAAGCATATGGCTCCTTTTCACGAGACGGTCGCCTGACATGGCACAACCGTAGTCGTGTCACGTCAGGCGACCGTAAGGGAACCGTTCGAAAACTATGGGAGGGGTCACAAATCCCTAGTCGCGCGTGAGCTTGCGGTGCAGGCGGTGCGGCTTGGACGCCTCCGCGCCGAGGCGCTTCTCGCGGTCTGCCTGGTAGGCCTCGAAGTTGCCCTCGAACCAGTGCCAGCGGCCGGGGTGCTCGTCGTCGCCCTCCCACGCCAGAATGTGCGTGGCCACGCGGTCGAGGAACCAGCGGTCGTGCGAGATCACCACGGAGCAGCCGGGGAACTCCTCGAGCGCCTCCTCGAGGGACTCGAGCGTCTCGACGTCGAGGTCGTTGGTGGGCTCGTCCAGGAGCAGGAGGTTTCCGCCCTGGCGCAGCGTGAGCGCGAGGTTCAGGCGGTTGCGCTCGCCGCCGGAGAGCACGCCGGCGCGCTTCTGCTGGTCCGACCCCTTGAAGCCGAAGGCCGCCACGTAGGCGCGGCTCGGAATCTCGGTCTCGCCCACGCGGATGTAGTCGTTGCCGTCGGAGACGACCTCCCAGAGGTTCTTCTCGGCGTCCAGGCCCTGCCGCATCTGGTCCACGTAGGAGAGCTTGACGGTCTCCCCCACCTCGAGCGTGCCGGAGGTGGGCTGCTCCTGGCCCACGATCATCTTGAACAGCGTGGACTTGCCCACGCCGTTGGGGCCGATCACGCCCACGATGCCGTTGCGCGGCAACGAGAAGCTCAGGTCATCGATAAGAACGCGGTCTCCGAAGCTCTTGCAGAGGTGCTCGGCCTCGAGCACCTTGGCGCCCAGGCGCGGGCCCACGGGGATGTGGATGTCGGTGAAGTCCACGCGCTTGGAGGCGCGGGCCTCGGCCTCCATCTGCTCGTAGCGCTCCAGGCGCGCGCGGCTCTTGGCCTGGCGCGCCTTGGGGCTGGAGCGCACCCACGCGAGCTCGGCCTTCATCTTCTTGGCGCGGCGGGCGTCCTGCTGGCTCTGGGCTTCCAGGCGCGCGGCCTTCTTCTCCAGGTAGGTGGAGTAGTTGCCCTCGTAGGGGTAGAGCTGCCCGCGGTCCACCTCGCAGATCCACTCGGCCACGTCGTCGAGGAAGTAGCGGTCGTGCGTGACGGCCATGACGGCGCCGGGGTAGCGGTGCAGGAACTGCTCGAGCCAGAGCACCGACTCGGCGTCCAGGTGGTTGGTGGGCTCGTCAAGGAGCAGCAGGTCAGGGGCCTCAAGCAAAAGCTTGCACAGCGCCACACGACGGCGCTCGCCACCGGAGAGGATGTTCACGGGCGCGTCCGGGTCCGGGCACTGCAGCGCGTCCATCGCCTGCGAGAGCTGGGAGTCCAGGTCCCAGCCGTTGGCGGCGTCGATCTCGTCCTGGAGCTTGCCCATCTCGGCCATGAGGGCGTCGAAGTCCGCGTCGGGGTCGGCCATCTCGGCGCTCACCTGGTTGAAGCGCTCGATCTTGGCCAGCAGGTCGCCGAAGGCCTGCTCGATGTTCTCGCGAACGGTCTTGTCCTCGTCGAGCGGGGGCTCCTGCTGGAGGATGCCCACGGTGTAGCCGGGGCTCAGCATGGCCTCGCCGTTGGAGACGTCCTCGAGGCCGGCCATGACCTTGAGGAGGGTCGACTTGCCCGCGCCGTTGGGGCCCACCACGCCGATCTTGGCGCCGGGGTAGACGCCCACCGTGACGTCGTCCAGGATGACCTTGTCATGGACGGCCTTGCGGGCGCGGATCAGCTGGTACACAAACTCTGCCATGGGGTTTCTCGCCTCTCTGTGCGGGGCCTGACGTCACACCGAGTCTATCCCAGCCCCTTCCCGCCGGGCGAGAAGAACGCGCGCCCTGCAGGAGAAATCCGTCACGGGGGCGCGGCCGGCCGCACGACGGTTGGCCCGCTCCGCTCCCGGGTCCGGGCCGCCCCGGCCGCACGCCGCCCCCCGGGTCCGCGCCCTCCCCGCGCCCCGGGCCCGCGCCCTCCCCGCGCTGCGGATTTGGGGGTCGTGGCAATTCCCGTCGCCGCGGCGTCGTCGAATGTGGGGTTGTGGCAATCGGCGCCGACTGCCAACTGGTCGTTCTTCTCGCCACGTTGCGGATTATGGGGTTATGGCAGCCCAGAATCTGCCATAACCCCAATCCGCGCAACGCCCTCGGACCGGAAATTGCCACGACCCCCAAATCCGCAGCGGACGGAGAGCGGTGACTCCCGCAGGGCCAAGAAGCAGCCTGCGACACGCCGAGAAGAACGTCCGGCCGCGCGGTTTTTCTACCGTTCGCAAGCCGGGCGCCCATATACGACCTCGTACGTGGCACAATCAGACGAGGAAGCACCAGGGGGAAGGAAGGCACATGCCAGAAGGTATCCGCAAGGTCAACGTCATCGGCCACCTGCATCCGGACACGGACAGCATCTGCTCGGCCATCGCGTATGCGCACCTCAAGAATGCCGTCGAGCACACGGACATCTACCAGCCGCGCCGCGCGGGAGCCATCAACCGCGAGACGGCCTTCGTCCTCAACCACTTCGGCTTTGCCGAGCCGGAGCTCATCACCTCCGTCACCCCGCAGATCAAGGACACCGAGATCCAGCGCCAGGGCGGCATCGACGGCGAGATGAGCCTCTTCGCGGCATGGAACCTCATGCGCGAGGCAAAGACCGACACCCTCTGCGTCACCGACGACGAGAACAACCTCGAGGGCCTCATCGCCGTCAAGGACATCGCCAACGCCAACATGGACGTCTTCGACATGAGCGTGATCGGCGAGTCGCGCACCTGCTACGCCAACATCGTCGACACCCTCAAGGGCGAGATGATCCTCGGAGACCCCACGGGCCGCGTCACCAGCGGCTGCGTCCGCGTGGGCACCACGCCCGAGATGATGGAGGACACCGTCAAGCCCGGCGACATCGTCCTCGTGACCAACCGGTACGAGACCCAGCAGTTCGCCGTCGAGAGCGAGGCGAGCTGCCTTGTGGTCTGCTGCAGCGCGCACATCTCGAGCAAGGTCATCTCGTCCGCCGAGCGCCACGGCTGCGCCATCATCACCACCCCGTACGACACCTACGCGGCGGCGCGCATCATCTCCATGTCCATCCCCGTGCGTGCCAAGATGCTCTCCGAGGGCATCCTCAAGGTGAGCGTCAACACCTCCGTCGACGACGCGCGCAAGATGATGGCACACTCGCGCCACCGCTACTTCCCCGTCATCGACGAGAACAGCCACTACGTGGGCCTCGTGAGCTCGCCGAACCTCCTCGCCGCCAAGAAGAAGCACGTCATCCTGGTGGACCACAACGAGCGCTCCCAGTCCGTCGAGGGCCTCGAGCAGGCCGAGATCATGGAGATCATCGACCACCACCGCATCGGCTCCATCGAGACCGAGGGCCCGGCCTACTTCCGAAACATGCCCGTGGGCTGCACCTGCACCATCGTCTACATGATGTATCGCGAGAATGACGTGGAGATCCCCAGGGACGTCGCGGGGCTCATGCTCTCGGCCATCCTCTCCGACACGCTGGCCTTCCGCTCGCCCACCTGCACGCAGATCGACCGCGACACCGCCGCCGCGCTCGCCAAGATCGCCGACGTCGACATCAACGTCTACGCCGACGAGATGTTCGAGGCGGGCGCCGACCTCACCGGCCGCACGGCGGAGGAGGTCTTCGGGGCCGACTTCAAGATCTTCAGCCGCGGCAACGTCAAGTTTGGCGTCGGCCAGGGCAGCTACATGACCGAGAAGAGCCGCAAGGCGGCCGAGGCGCTCGTGGGCCCGTACCTGCGCGAGGCCGCCGCGCTCGAGGAGCTGCCGCTCGTCTTCTACCTCTTCACCGACGTCAAGAGCTCGTCGAGCGAGGTGCTGTGGTACGGCGAGGGCGCCGAGGACATCATCGCGCGCGCCTTCGACACCGACCCCGAGAACGGCATGGCGCGCCTGCCCGGCGTGGTCAGCCGCAAGAAGCAGGTCATCCCCGCGCTCATGGCCACGCTCCAGAGCATCCAGGAGGATGCCGACTAGCGCCGCGTCAGGCCTGCGCCGACGCGCCACTATGCCACTGGCGTCAGGTTTGTTTGGCACGCAAAGGACGCATGCCAAACAAACCTGACGCCAGTGGCACGTCGGATTTCCGTCCGACAGGCGATATATCATGTCTGCGTCACAGTGAATGTGCCAAATAAACCTGACGTAATTGGCACGTTAGACGAAGCAAGGAGCCGTCATGGCAGAGTCCCACTTCCTCGCGCTGCTCTCGCGCATGAAGTACATCGAGCGCTGGGCCCTCATGCGCAGCTCGCGCCCCGAGAACCTCTCCGAGCACACGCTCGAGGTGGCGCTCATCGCGCACATGCTCTGCGTGCTGGCCAACGTGCGCCACGGCCGCTCCCTCAACGCCGAGCGGGCCACCCTCGTGGCGCTCTACCATGACGCGTCCGAGATCATCACCGGCGACATGCCCACGCCCGTGAAGTACCACGACGGGACCATCAGGAGCGCGTACGGCGCCGTCGAGCGGGGGGCGGAGCGCCAGCTTCTGGAGACGCTTCCCGACGATCTGAGGCCGTGCTTCGAGGACATCCTCTGGATGCCGGGCACCGCCGGGGAGGACGAGACCTACCTCCGCCGGCTCGTGAAGGCAGCCGACAAGATCTCCGCGCTCATCAAGTGCATCGACGAGCGCCGCGCCGGCAACGCGGAGTTCGCAAGCGCGGAGCGCACCTGCCGCGCCGCCGTGGACGAGATGGCCGCGGAGCTCCCCGAGGTCGCCGACTTCGTGTCCGAGTTCCTTCCCTCCTACGGGGCCACCCTCGACGAGCTCCTCTGACCCCGCCGCCTAGTTGCCTATTTAGGGACAGGCCCCTTTTAGGCATGTTTGCACGCAGGAAAACATGCCTAAAAGGGGCCTGTCCCCAAATAGGCAACTTCGGAAACGGAGAACCCATGCCCCACGCCCTTCACGCGAGGCTTCCCAAGAACTTCGTCCTCGAGGAGCGCCTCGAGCGCTATGCGGACGCCATCGAGCTCACGCCGGAGCGTTGGCGCGGCCGCTGGGCCGAGGCCTGCTGGCGCGGCATCGGCGCCGAGGCGGGGGCCGGGCGCTACCGCGAGGTCCGCCTCGACCTCGGCTGCGGGAAGGGTGCGTTCGCCGTCGAGGCGGCGCGGCGCGAGCCCGACGTGCTCTTCGTCGCCATGGACGCCGAGCCCATCTGCGTGGCCTACGCCGCCCAGCGCGTCTGCGAGAGCGGCCTTCACAACGTGGTCGTGGTCCCCGGCACCGGCATGCGCGTCCGCGAGTTCTTCTCGCCTGGCGAGCTCTCGCGCATCCACCTCAACTTCCCCACGCCGTTCCCCCGGAAGCGCGACGCGCACCTCCGCATGGCGAGCATGGAGCGCCTCATGGACTTCCGCGACGTGCTCGCCGCGGGCGGCGAGGTCTCCTTCAAGACCGACAGCCAGCCGCTCTTCGACTTCATGCTCACGCAGGTCCCGCTCGCCGGCTATCGCATCGTCAGGGAGTCGCGCGACACGCGGGCGGACTTCCCCGACGAGCCCACGAGCGAGTACGAGGAGCGCCTGAGCGCGCAGGGTGCCAAGGTCCTCTCGCTCGTCGTCGTGCCCGGCCCCGCGCCGGAGCGAGCCGAGCAGACGGCGGAGCTCTCGCTCGCCGCCTACCTCCCCCAGGACCTCGCCTCGCTCGAGGAGATCTCCTACGCGCCGCACGGCATGCAGGCGACGGTCGCCAACCTCAGGAACCGCGCCGAGCGGCTCTCCTCGCGCGCCGCGGGCCGCTAGTCGGGACTTACCTCCCCACGATCGTGGAGCGCGGGTCGGGGATGAACCCCTCGAAGATCACCGGCGCGCCCTCGGCCTCGCTCTCCAGCATCTCACGCTCGGAGTGAATCGTCCAGGTGACGAGATGCGCGCCGAGCCGGCCGCAGGCAAGGCGGACCGCCGGGAGGCCTCGGTCGCGGAACCGGCACGCGATGAAGTCGGGCCGCGCCGTCACGTTGCCGAGAAGCGCCGTCGCCCCGAGGCGGCGCGCCAGGCCGAGGTCCTTGTCGCCCAGGAAGCTCCGCACGAGCTGGCCGCGCAGGACGTCCGGACGGTGGGCCCGCAGCCACCCGAGCGCGCGAGGGTCGAAGCTCTCCACGCAAAAGCTGAGGTCATAGCGGTCGATACAGGCCATCGTGCGCTCGGCGAGAAGGGCCGCGTTGCCGTCCGCGGTCTTGAGCTCGACGATCACCGGCGGCGCGGGGGAGGTAGTGTCGCCCGAGGCATCAAAGAGCCGCAGCACCTCGTCAAGGGTCGGGATGCCCTCGTCAGTCCCCATGAGCCGGCACTCGCCGAGCTCGGCGAGCGTCAGCTGCTCGACCACGCCCGAGCGCCCGCAGACGCGCCCGAGGCTCGAGTCGTGAATCACGACGAGCTCCCCGTCGAGCGTGAGGTGGACGTCGAGCTCGATGCCAAATCCCAGCTCGCGCGCCCTGGCAAAGGCGGTGAGCGAGTTCTCGGGGATGCCCTCCGCATGCAGGCCGCGGTGGGCGTAGCGATGGCGGCAGAGCTCCGCCCATCGCCCCTCGATCTCCTCGCCGCCACGGCGCGGCGCCACCAGCGCGCACGCGCCCGCCACGACGCCGGCGGCTGCCCCGGCCGCGATCCCCGCGGCCCCCAGAACGTCTCGAGCCCTCATGGGCGCCCCCCCTTCGGTCGCTCCCCTGATGCTAGCAGCTCGCCCATCGGGGACGGGCGCCCTCTCGGCTGACGGCGGGTGACGTTGCGGGACCGCTCGCAAGACGCGCCGGGCACGGGAGCGGAATGGGTAGTAACGTAGTGTGCTCGCAACTTCACGCCACCCGGCGAGCAACTCGAGGAGGCACCATGGCAAAGATAACCCCCGGCAACCGCGTGTACCTATATCAGCTGCTCTCGCGCGAGCTCGGCGTGAACCGCCAGACGCTCCTGCCGCGCGCCGAGGAGGCGCTCGTCGCAGACGGGCTCGCGCCCGCGGACCTCGGCTGCGCCGACATGCGCGAGCTCTGCGAGCAGCTCCCCGAGTTCATCAAGCTCACGGTGTTCAAGAAGGGCTACGTGTACGCCACGGTCCTCGCGTGCGAGGAGTACGACCGCGCGCTCGAGCGCGCCCAGGACGCCGGGGACAAGGCCGCCGCAAGCGGAAAGCCCTGGAAGCGCAAGCGCGGGGCAAAGGCGCTCAAGCCCGTGAAGCCGCGGCACGTCGAGCCGCCTGCCGAGAAGAACGAGAAGGACGAGAAGGACGACGCCGCCGGGGCCGGGGCGCCCGCCGAGCCGGAGGCCCCGGGCGAGGCCGCGCCCGCGGAGGCGGCGCCGAGCGCCGGCGAGACGCCGGACGCCGGCGAGGAGGTCTCGGTGGCCGCCGCGCAGCCTGAGGCGGAGGCCGCAGCAGGGCCGGAGGAGGGCCGGGCGGAGGCCGCAGCAGGGCCGGAGGCGGACCGGGCGGAGTCGGAGGCGGCCCAAACGGAGGCCGCGCACCCTGAGGGAGAGACGCCCGACGCGGGCGACGCCGAGCCGGAGGCTCCCGTCGAGCCCGAGCACGAGCCTCCCATCTCGTTCACCATCACCTACGTGCCCGACGCCCCCGCCGAGAGCGACACCCCCGCCCCCGACGCCATCTCCCTGCCCGACGTCGCCCCGCGCGTCCGGTCCGACCTCCCGCAGGACTTCCACGCGGACATTCGCTGCTCGGACGAGCAGCTCAGCCTCCTCTACCAGGTGCTCCCCCCCAACGTGGACCCGCTCGCCGTGCTCGAGGAGGACTTCCGCGCCGCCCGCTCCACGGGCTCGCTCGAGGGCACGCGGAGCAACGTCTCCTTTGCCCTTCGCTACCTGCAGGCCGACGGCGTGACGCCCGTGCGCGTCACGCTGCGCCGCTCCGCCCGCCCGGTCGCCGGGAAGCGCTGGGCGCTCACCGAGGTCGAGGTCGGGGCGGCGGAGGAGGTGGGCCTCGAGGGACTCAGCGCCGCGGCCGGCGGGCCGTGGGGCGCCTTCGCCGAGTCCGCGCCCGACGGCGCAGACCCGCTGCAGGTCCTCGCCTCGACCATCGCCCTCGGGCCCTGGGACGACACGCTTTCCGCCCTGGCCGCGCTCGCCGCGCCGGAGCCCTGGGGCGAGGGGCTCGCCGTCCTCAGGGACTACCTCACGATGACGGTCGCGCGCATCGTCTCCGAGGGGAAGGTCGCCGTCTCCCCCGGCGGAGCGGCAGCCTCCTTTGACACGGGCCTGCTCACGGGCGACGGGGCGCCCATCTACGCCCTCCTCTCCCCGCTCGAGGGCGACATCCCCTGGCAGCTGGCCGAGTTTTCCACCGCGGGCGCGGGCGAGCCCGCGCTCTACCTCGCCACCCTCGCGGAGGCCACCTTCGACCGGAGCGTCCCGGCGCCCGACTTCTCCGGCACCGCGCTCGTCACGCGCTGCCCGCGCGCGGCGGCGGCCGCCTATGACCCCGTCTCCGACAGGACCGTCCTTCTCGTCCCCGACGGGGGCTCCGCGCTCGCCCTGCTCCCGACGGAGTCCGGCTACGAGCGGGTCGCCACGCTCTCGCTTTCCGACGGCTACGCCTGCGCCCGCGTGGTCAGCGCGGACCAGCCGGCGTGGCTGAGCGCCTGCCTCAGCGTCTGATGCGTGCGCAATCAGGCGGATAGTGCGAAAAAACATCACGTTGCCGTGCAATCAGGCGGGTAGTGGGAAGCGATTTTGCGCGATGGACCCCTTATCCAAGGGTTCGGATGGGACAAATCCTGCGAAAAAATCGGGCACCTACTGGGGGCGCCGAGAAAACGCTTCCCACTATCCGCCCGATTGCACATCGCCGGCGCATTTTTTCACACTATCCGCCTGACTGCACAGCCCCCGTGTGTCCAACGCGTCTCAAACTGACGGCGCCTGGCCGACCGCCCCGGGCGTCGTGATACATTCTTCCCCGTGAGCACCCACGACCCCGGAGGCACGCATGGCCAAGATCGAGATGAAGACCCCGCTCGTCGAGATGGACGGCGACGAGATGACCCGCATCATCTGGCAGATCATCAAGGACGAGCTCATCTGCCCGTACGTCGACCTCAAGACCGAGTACTACGACCTCGGCCTGGAGAATCGCGACAGGACCGACGACCAGGTCACCGTTGAGTCCGCCGAGGCCACCAAGCGCCTGGGCGTTGCCGTCAAGTGCGCCACCATCACCCCCAACGCCGCGCGCGTGGAGGAGTACGGCCTGAAGCAGATGTGGAAGAGCCCCAACGGCACGATCCGCGCCATCCTTGACGGCACGGTCTTCCGAGCGCCCATCGTGGTCAAGGGCATCGACCCTGTTGTGAGCTGCTGGAAGAAGCCGATCACCATCGCGCGTCACGCCTACGGCGACGTCTACAAGAACTCCGAGATGCGCATCGACGGCCCCGGCAAGGTGGAGCTCGTCTACACCGCCGAGGACGGCACCGAGCGCCGCGAGCTCGTCCACGTCTTCGACGGCCCCGGCGTGGTCCAGGGCCAGCACAACCTCGACGCCTCCATCGAGAGCTTCGCGCGCAGCTGCTTTGAGTACGCGCTCTCCACGGGCCAGGACCTGTGGTTTGCCACCAAGGACACGATCTCCAAGACCTACGACCACCGCTTCAAGGACGTCTTCGCGGACATCTACGAGGCCGAGTACCGCGCCCAGTTCGAGGCGGCGGGCATCGAGTACTTCTACACGCTGATTGACGACGCCGTGGCGCGCGTGGTCAAGTCCGAGGGCGGCTTCATCTGGGCGTGCAAGAACTACGACGGCGACGTCATGAGCGACATGCTCTCCTCGGCGTTCGGCAGCCTCGCGATGATGACCTCCGTGCTCGTCTCGCCGCACGGCTACTTCGAGTACGAGGCCGCGCACGGCACCGTCCAGCGCCACTACTACAAGCACCTCAAGGGCGAGCCCACGTCCACCAACTCCGTTGCCACGATCTTCGCCTGGACGGGCGCCCTGCGCAAGCGCGGCGAGCTCGACGAGCTGCCCGAGCTCGTGGAGTTTGCCGACCGCCTGGAGGCCGCCACGATCAAGACGATCGAATCTGGCCGCATGACCGGCGACCTCGCCCGCATCACCTCGCTCGAGAACCCCGAGACGCTCGGCACCCGCGAGTTCATCCTCGCCATCCGCGAGACCCTCGAATAAAAGGGGACGGGCTTCTCTCTCGGGGGGTCCGGGGCGGGCGTGCCACTGGCGTCTGCTAAAAGGGGACGGGTTATTTCTCTCGGGGAGCTTGGGACGGGCGTGCCACCGGCGTCAGGTTTATTTGGC
>NZ_JBQXES010000030.1:0-18122 GCF_052599055.1 Thermophilibacter sp. ZX-H3
TTCCCCTCGGGGAACCCTCCCCCCCCCCCCCCCCCCCCCCCTACCCCCCCCCCCCCGCCCCCATGCGTCAGAGGATGTCCCTACGCCCCGTGATGGCGGCGCGGCTGGCGCTTCTCGCCGCCCTCGCCCTTGTCGCCGGGACGGCGGCGCGGGGCGCGGTGCTCGCGGCGCGGACGGTCCTTCTCGCCCTCGTGGCCGTGGGCGTGGCCGGAGCCGGCCGGGGCCTCGGGCTTGTCGATGCGGTCGAGGCTGATCTTGCCCTTCTCGTCGACCTCGAGGACGCGGACCTTGACCTCGTCACCGATGTTGAGGACGTCCTCGACCTTGTCGACGCGGCCCTGGGCGACGCGGGAGATGTGGAGCAGGCCGTCCTTGCCGGGCAGGAGCTCGACGAAGGCGCCGAAGGGCTGGATGCCCACGACGCGGCCGGTGTACTCCTCGCCGACCTCGGGGACCTTGACGATCGCCTTGATGCGCTCGGCCGCCGCGTCGGCAGCGGCGCCCACGCCGGCGATGAAGACGGTGCCGTCCTCCTGGATGTCGATCGTGGCGCCGGTGTCCTCCTGGATGCCGCGGATGACCTTGCCGCCGGAGCCGATGACGTCGCGGATCTTGTCCGTGGGGATCTGCAGGCTGATGATCTGCGGCGCGGACTCCTTGGTCTCGGCGCGGACGGCGGGCACGGCGTCGAGCATGGCGTCGAGGATGAACATGCGGCCCTCGTGCGCCTGCATGAGCGCGGAGCGCAGGATCTCGGGCGTGAGGCCGGTGGCCTTGTTGTCCATCTGCATGGCGGTGATGCCCTTGGTGGTTCCCGTCACCTTGAAGTCCATGTCGCCGAGGAAGTCCTCGAGGCCCTGGATGTCGGTGAGGACGACGGTCTTGCCCTCCTCCTGGATGAGGCCCATGGCCACGCCGGAGACCGGGCGCTTGAGCGGCACGCCGGCGTCCATGAGGGCGAGCGTGGAGCCGCAGGTGGAGCCCATCGAGGAGGAGCCGTTGGACTCCATGACCTCGGAGACCACGCGGATGGTGTAGGGGAACTCCTCCTCGGACGGGATCACCGGGAGCAGGGCGCGCTCGGCGAGGTTGCCGTGGCCGATCTCGCGGCGCTTGGGGCTGCCCATGCGGCCGGTCTCGCCGGTGCAGAAGGGCGGGAAGTTGTAGTGGTGGATGTAGCGCTTGCCGTCGACGGGCTCGATGGTGTCGAGGCGCTGCCACTCGTTGAGCATGCCGAGGGTGCAGACGGAGAGCACCTGGGTCTGGCCGCGCTGGAAGAGGCCGGAGCCGTGGACGCGCGGGAGGTAGTCGCCCTTGATCATCAGCGGGCGCACCTCGGTGGGCGTGCGGCCGTCGACGCGCTCTCCGGTCTCGACGACCATGAGGCGCATCGCGTGCTTCTCGAGGGCCTTGAGCTCCACGGGGATGGCGCGGCTCCACTGGGCCTGCTCCTCCTCAGTGAACTCGGCCTTGATGGCGGCCTTGAGGGCCTCGACCTTGCCGATGCGCGAGAGCTTGTCGGCGTCCTTGAGGGCGGCCTCCATCTCGTCGTAGTGGGCGAAGACGCGGTCGTGGACCTCGGCAATGGGCTCGTCGAGGATGTACTCGCGCACGGGGAACTCGCCGTTGACCTCGCGGACCTTGGCGAAGAACTTCTGCTGCTCGGCGCAGAAGGCGGCG
This sequence comes from Thermophilibacter sp. ZX-H3, assembly GCF_052599055.1. Classification (NCBI taxonomy): domain Bacteria; kingdom Bacillati; phylum Actinomycetota; class Coriobacteriia; order Coriobacteriales; family Atopobiaceae; genus Thermophilibacter; species Thermophilibacter sp. ZX-H3. The sequence continues at coordinate 1,681 of NZ_JBQXES010000030.1, forward strand.
ATGGCCTCCTGGCCGAAGGCCATGGCGGCGAGCATGTCCTCCTCGGAGATCTCCTCGGCGCCGGCCTCGAGCATGGAGATGAAGCCCTCGGCGCCGCCGAGCTCGAGGTCGAGGTCGGAGTTGTCGCGCTCCTCGTAGGTCGGGTTCACGATGAACTCGTGGGTGTCGCGGTCGCGGCCGATGCGCACGCACGCGAGCGGGCCCTCGAAGGGCACGCCGCCCACGGTGAGGGCCGCCGAGGCCGCCATGATGCAGATGGTGTCGACGGGGTTGATCTGGTCGGCAACGAGCGTAGTGGCCACGACCTGGACCTCGTTGCGGAAGCCGGCCGGGAAGGACGGGCGGAGGGGCCGGTCGATCATGCGGGCCGTGAGGGTGGCCTTCTCGGACGGGCGCGCCTCGCGCTTGAGGTAGCCGCCGGGGATGCGGCCCACGGCGTACATCTTCTCGATGAAGTCGACCGTCAGCGGGAAGAAGTCGTAGTCCTTGCGCTCCTTGGAGACCACCGCGGTGAGAAGGACCGTGGAGTCGCCGCACTTGACGAGGCAGGAGCCGGTGGCCTGCTTGGCCAGCTCGCCGGTCTCGAGCACGTAGTGCTTGCCGTAGAGATCGAACTCGTGTGTAACCTTTGCCATGTCTTTTCCCTTATCTCCGCCTGCCCCATTGCAGGCGGGCCGTCTCGGCGGCCCCATGGCCGCCCGTCCACGCTTCTCGCGGACAAACCAAAGAAGGGGCGCCCGCGGGCGCCCCTTCGAAGAACCGCTCTACTGGATGTTGTCGCGGATGCCGAGGCTCTTGATGAGGGTGCGGTAGTCCTCGATGTTGCGAGCCTTGATGTAGGACAGCAGGCGACGACGCTTGCCGACGAGCATGAGGAGGCCACGACGGGTGTGGAAGTCCTTCGGGTGCGTCTTCATGTGCTCGGTCAGGCCCTTGATGCGCTCGGTGAGCAGGGCCACCTGGACCTCGGCGGAGCCGGAGTCCTTGTCGTTGGCGCCGTACTGCGCGACGAGCTCAGCCTTGCGCTCCTTCGAAACTGCCATGTCAAACCACCTTTCTCATAGATTCGCCCCGAACTGGGATGGCCGTCAGGCAGTTGGCGGGCCTCCAGGTACGGGGTACTGACCTGCGGTAGTGTAGCACAGCCACGCCCGCAGGTCCTTCTCGGCAGAAAATCCACGGTTGCGGGCGTGGGGCCGCCGGGACGGCGGGATGGCACGGCTGGCACGCAAATCCGGATTTGCGTACGGCGCCGTGCTCAGTTCCTGAACTGAGTGCCGGGCGGTGCTCAGTTCCGGATTTGAGTGCCGGGCAGCTGGGTCACGTGGCCCGCGCGTAGCGACGACCTGCGGGTTTGCGCCGCCCGCGTGCCCAGGGCGCTGGTACGCGGGCCCTCGGGTACCGCCGCGGCGCTCAGTTCCGGATTTGAGCAACGGCCCGCACTCAGTTCTGGAAATGCGCACGGGCCCGCACTCAGTTCTGGATTTGAGCGCCGGGCCACGGGGCCTCGCGGGAGGCGCACGGCCTCGACCTGCGCGAACGTGATCGGCCGGGGAGCCGACGTCCCGGGCGCCGGCGCGCGGGGCCCGCCGCGGCGCTCAGTTCCGGATTTGAGCGACGGCCCGCACTCAGTTCCGGAACTGAGTGCGGGCCCGTGCGCAGTTCCGGATCTGAGCACCGCATCCGGAGGCGCGGCCGGAGGGACCGGCACGCACATCCGGAAGTGAGCGTCATCGGATGCGCGCGGCGAGAAGAACTCCCGCGCCCGTGCGGGCGCTCCCCGCGCTAGGCGCGGGCGGAGGCGACGAGCGCCGAGAAGATCCTCCTGCTCGGCTCGTCGACGGCGTGCGAGAACTCGGGGTGCCACTGCACCGCCCAGCAGAAGCGCGACGCGGGCCGCCACACGGCCTCGACCACGCCGTCCGGTGCCGTCGCCATGACCTCGAGCCCGGGCGCCACGTCGCGCAGCGCCTGGTGATGGAAGCTGTTCACGGGCAGCTCGCCCTCACCCACGCAGGCGGCGAGCGGCGTGCCGGGAAGCACGTCCACCTCATGGACCGGGTTCTCGTAGGGCGCCTTCCCATGGTGCTCGACCTCGGAGGGGAGCTGCTTGGGGAGGTCCTGCCAGAGCGTGCCGCCGAGGACGACGTTGAGCGCCTGAAGGCCGCGGCAGATGCCGAGGAGCGGCAGGTCGCGCTCGAGTGCGGCCGGGACGAGAAGGGCCTCCATGGCGTCGCGCTCCCGGCAGAGCTCGCCGCAGAGGGCGGCGGCCTCGGGGTCCTTCTCGCCATAGCGGGCGGGGTCGACGTCCTGGCCGCCGGTCACGACGAGGCCGTCCACGGCGTCGAGGGCCCGAGCCAGGGCGTCGCCGTCGTCGGAGAGCGGCAGCATCACGGGCACGCCGCCCGCCTCGAGGACGGCGTCGAAGTACCCGGGCAGCATCCACAGGCTCTCGCGTCCGTAGTCCACGAGCGGCACGACACCGATGACGGGCTTCTTGGGCATGGGACTCCCCTCTCGAGAGAACACCACGCAAAGGGGACCGTGCAAAGGGGACAGGCACTTTTGCACGGTGAAGAAGCCGTGCAAAAGTGCCTGTCCCCTTTGCACGGTCCCCTTTGCACGCCTTTACCGGCCGCCCATTATGCCACGACCCGGCGGGGGCGAAGGCGTCAGGTTCCTACGCGGAGAGGCAGAACTCCATCGCGCGCAGGCGGCTGTCGAGGTGGGTCACCGCCCACGTGTGGGCCACCCCGAGGAGGAATACCGCCGTCTCGGGGTCGATCGGGGCGGCGAGGAGCTCGTCGAAGGTGAGGCCGATGAGCGCGCGCAGCCACGCGAGCTGCGAGGAGGAGAGCTCCTGCGCCCCAGCCACCTCGCGCGCGCAGGAGGAGCAGAGCGCCCCGCCCATGGCCGCCGAGAAGTACGACACGGCCTCGTCGCCGCACGCGGCGCATCCGACAAGCTCCGGGCGCCAGCCGCCGTGGGCGAGCACCTTCATGACATAGGCCGCGACGACGAGGTCGAGATGGGGCTGATCGGCGGCCTCCTCGCAGGCGGCGAGCGCCCGCGAGCAGATGGGGTACAGGAAGGGGTCGGGGGCGTCCTCGTAGCAGGTGAGGCGCGAGACCTCGGCGACGGCGCTCGCCGCGGAGACGCGCTCGTAGTCGCCGCGCAGGCGGGCGTGGGGCTCGACGAGCGAGGCCTCGGAGACCACGTCGAGCGAGCGCCCCTTGGCGAGCAGAAAGTCGTCCTCGGAGAAGAGCTCGGCGCGCGCGGCGAGGCGGCCCCCGGGCTTGCGGGCGCCCTTGGCGACGGCGCGGAGCTGGGAGCCGTCGGAGCCGAGGAGCGTCAGGATGAGGTCCTGCTCGCCGAGCTTGGTGCGGTCGAGGACGACCGCGCGGGCGCGGTAGGTGCGCCTCCCGCCGGGCACGCCTAGTCCTCCGAGGAGTAGCCCAGGCGGCGTATCTCCCGCTCGTCGCGGCGCCAGGCGGGGGCGACGCGCACCGTGAGGTCGAGGAACACCTTGCACCCGAGCAGGCGCTCGATGTCGCGGCGCGCCTCGATGCCCACGCGCTTGATCATCTGGCCGCCCTTCCCGAGCACGATCCCGCGCTGCCCCGAGCGCTCCACGAGGATGGTGGCCTCGATGGAGGCGTGCCCGTCGTCGGCGTACTCGAGGCTCTCGCAGAGGACGCCCACCGAGTGGGGGAGCTCCTGGCGCAGGTGAAGGAAAAGCTTCTCGCGCACGAACTCCGCGACGAGGTCCTCGGGGGTGGCGTCGACGTCCATGCCCTCGGGGAACCAGCGCGGCCCCTCCGGCAGGTGCTCGGAGACGAGGCCCACGAAGGCGTCCACGTTGAAGCCCTCCCGCGCGGAGACCACGAGCTCGTCGTCGAAGTCGCAGAGGGCGCGCGCGGCCTCGAGCTGCGCCGCCACCTGCTCGGGGCCGGCGATGTCCGCCTTGGTGAGGACGAGGAGCTTGTAGTCCGCATCGGCGCGCGCGACGTGGTTGGCCACCCACTCGTCCCCGCGCCCCACCGGCTTGGTGGCGTCCACGAGGAAGGCGACGGCGTCGGCGTCGGCGAGCTCGCCGAGGGCGCTCTTGTTGAGCTCGCTGCCCAGGGCGTCCTTTGGCTTGTGCAGGCCCGGCGTGTCGATGATCACGAGCTGCGACGTCGGGGTGTTGATGACGGCGCGCATGCGGCGGCGCGTGGTCTGCGCCACGGGGCTCGTGATGGCCACCTTCTCGCCCATGCAGGCGTTGAGCAGGGTGGACTTTCCGGCGTTGGGACGTCCCACCAGGGCGACGAAGCCGCTCCTGAACGGCACGTCCTTCTCGGCACGCTCTTTGCTCATGCGAGGACCTCCATGGGGCGCGGGGCCCCTAGTCGAAGAAGATTGCGTTGACGAAGACGAGGATGCCGACGACGGCGACGAGCGTCGAGAGCACCCAGACCGCCGCGGCGGCGATGTCCTTGGCGCGGCCGGCGAGCGGGTGGAACTCCGGGGACACGAGGTCCACCACGGTCTCGACCGCGGTGTTGAAGAGCTCTGCCATGATGACGACGCCGCAGCACAGGATGACGACCGCCCAGCTCAGGAGGTCGAGCCCGACCACGAGCCCGGCCACGACGGCGCACGCGCCCGCGGCGAGCATCACCTTGATGTTGCGCTCGGTGGTGACGGCGGTGCGGAAGCCCTGCATCGCGAAGAGGAAGCTCTTCCGGAAGCCGGGGTGGTCGCTCTTGGAGCCGGGGATCATGCGTCGTCCTCCTCGCGGTGGCGCGTGAGGACCACGCGGTCGATGGTGCCGTCGGTGGCCATCCCGGCGAGGATGTCCTCCTCGAGCGCCTCCATGGCCTCGGCCGAGGCGTCGTCGAGGTGGTCGTGTCCGAGCAGGTGGAGCATGCCGTGAACGAGCATGAGGCGCGTCTCGTCCGCGGGCGTGGTGCCGAAGGCGGCCGCCTGGCGCCCGATGTAGGTCGGCGCGACGACGATGTCGCCGAGCTCACAGGGCTCGCCGGGCGCGAGCGACGGGTCGTCCGGGCGCTCGCACTCGATGGAGACGACGTCCGTGGCGGCGTCCACGCCGCGCCACTCGGCGTTGACCGCGCGGATGCGCCCCTCCCCCACCACGGAGACCGACACGGCGCACGGCCGCCCGACGCCCTCGTGTGCGAGCACGGCGTCGCAGGCGGAGCAGATCTCGTCCTCGCCCAGCGCGCACGCGACGCCGTCCTCGAAGAGGAGGTCGTACTCGTTATCGGCCATGCTGCTCTCCCTCCTGCCCGTCGCGCGCCGCGGCCTCGTAGGCGTCGACGATGCGGGCGACGAGCGTGTGGCGGACGATGTCGTTGCGGTCGAGGTCGACGAAGGCGATGTCGTCGAGCCCCGCGAGGGCGCGCCGCGCCGACTCGAGGCCGCCCTCGCCCGGCAGGTCGCGCTGGGAGGCGTCGCCGGTCACCACGAAGGTGGACGAGAAGCCCAGGCGCGTGAGGAACATCTTCATCTGCTCGGGCGTGGTGTTCTGGGCCTCGTCGAGGATGACGAAGGCGTTGTTGAACGTGCGGCCGCGCATGTAGGCGAGCGGCGCTATCTCGATGATGCCCTGCTCGATGAGGGCGTTGCCCTTCTCGATGTCCGTCATGTCGAAGAGCGCGTCGTAGAGCGGGCGCACGTAGGGGTCGAGCTTCTCCTGCAGCGTGCCGGGGAGGAAGCCGAGGGACTCCCCCGCCTCCACGACGGGGCGCGCGAGCACGATCCTGCCGACCTCGCGGCGCTTGAGCGCGGCCACGGCCATCGCCATGGCGAGGTAGGTCTTGCCGGTTCCCGCGGGGCCGACGCCAAACGTGACGGTGTTGCGGCGAATGGAGTCCACGTAGCGCTTCTGGCCGGCCGTCTTGGGCCGGATCGCGCGGCCCCGGTACGTGAGCAGGATGTCGTCGCCCCCGAGGTCGACGCGCGCCGCTCCGTGGCGGACCTGGTCGACGATGACGTCCACCTCGCCGGCGCTGGGCACCTCCCCCGCCTCGACGAGCCTGATGAGGCGCGAGAAGACCGAGGTCACCTGGTCGACGACGTCCGCGGGGCCCGAGACGGTGACATAGCTGCCCCGCACGGAGACCATGGCGTCGAAGGCCGACTCGACGCGGCGCAGCAGCGCGTCCGCGGGGCCCATGACGGCCGTCGGGTCGACGGAGTCGGGAATTGTGAGACGAACCTGGGTTGGCTCCATGCTCCTCCTGTTGGGTAGGCTCACTCGATGATAGCCGATGGCGCGGCCGAGGTGCCGCGGCGTGCGCCCCTCTCGCCTGCGCCGCGCAGCAGCGCACGTCCTTCTCGCCCGCGGGCCCTTCGTCCTTCTCGCCAGCCGTCCCCCGCCTACCTTAGGTGAGCAAGGATGTTTAACCATCGCCCCTCACCTAAGCCGGATAGGTGCCTGCGAGCAGGTATTTTGCGACTCACTTAAGAAATCCGTGCGCGATGGTTCGAAGTCTGTGCTCACCTAAGCGGCCACAGGGCGGGAAGGGGCATGGTCGAGCGGCGGCAGGGCGGAAAGGGGCGTGGCCGAGCCGCCGCAGGGGCCGGGCGTGGGAATCAGGGAGCCCGCGAGAAGAACGGTCGCGCCTCAGAGCGCCTCCCCCACGAGGGTGGCGTCGTCACGCACCGAGGCGAGGCGCACCCGCACGAGGGAGTCCACGGGGATGGAGTCGTCCACCACGACGTCGAAGAGGCCTCCGGAGACCGCGCGCCCCGGATACTGCACGACGACGAGGTCCTCCGCGCCCACGAGCCTTTCGGCCTCGGCGCGGCGCATCTCGCGGGCGAGCTCGCGCGCCCGTCGTCCCCGCTCGGCTGAGACGTCGGCCGGGACCTGGCCGGGCATCGTCGCCGCAGGCGTCCCCGGGCGGCGCGAGTAGCGGAAGACGTGCATCCACGAGAAGCGCATCTCGCGGCAGAAGGCGAGGCTCCGCCCGAACTCCTCCTCGGTCTCCCCGGGAAAGCCCACGATGAGGTCCGTGCTGAGGGCGATGTCGGGGACGTGCGAGCGGGCCGTCTCCACCACGCGCCGGAAGAGGTCCGTGCGGTAGACGCGCGCCATGCGCCTGAGCGTCTCGTCGCAGCCGGACTGGAGGCACACGTGCAGGAAGGGCGCCACGCGCCCGCCCGAGGCGGCCATGACGGAGCAGAGCCGCTCCGTCACGTCGGGCGGCTCGATCGACGAGAGCCTCACCCGCTCGACCCCGGTCTCGGCGAGAAGGACCTCGAGTAGGGCGGGAAGGTCCAGCTCGCGCCCGCGCTCGTCGGCGGCGCGATAGCTCCCCAGGTTGATGCCCGTGAGGACGACCTCGTGCGCCCCGCGCTCCATGGCGGCGCGCACCTCGGAGAGGACGCGGCCGGGAGCCTCGCTGCGCGCGGCGCCCCGCGCCCTCCAGACGATGCAGTAGGTGCAGCGGTTGTCGCAGCCGTCCTGGATCTTGATGCCGGGCCGCGTGCGGCCGGTGGGGGTCACCGTGTCCGCGCCGCACGACGTGCCCGCCGCAGGGCCGTCGGCGGCGGGGGCGAGGCCCAGCCCCTCGAGCACGCGCGCCGCCACGCGGGACTTGTCGCGCTCAACGACGACGTTGGGGGCGAGCGCCGAGAGCTCGTCGGAGAACAGGTTGGCGACGCAGCCGGTGGCCACCACGAGGGGCGCCTGCGGCAGGCCGGCGGCGCGCCGGACGGCCTTTCTCGTCTTCGCCTCCGCCTCGCCGGTGACGGCGCAGGTGTTCACGACCACCGCTGAGGCGTCCTCCTCCCCCACCAGCGCGACGCCCGCCCGCTCGAGCTCGGATGCCATGAGGTCGAGCTCGACGCGGTTGACGCGGCATCCGAGGTTCACGAGGGCGACGCCCGCGCGCCGCCCGCGCGGGTCGGGCGTCACTTGCGGCCCCTGAAGGGGTTCTTGGGCGCGTGCCAGCGCTCCTTGGCGAAGTGCTCGGCCGCGTTCTCCGCCGCCGCCGAGAACCCCTCGGCCTCGGCCGCGTCCTTCTCGGCCTCCCCCGGGGCTGCGTCCTCCCCGAGGGCCCGCTCCGCGACGATGGCGGCGACGTCGAGCAGCTGCTTCTTGGTGAGGTCGCGCGGGGTCTCCACCTGGACCACCGCCACGAGGTTGCCGCGGGCGATCATGCCCATGCGCGGCATGCCCTTGCGCTCCACCACGACCTGCTGGCCGAACTGGCAGCCCGCGGGGACCTCCACGGTCACGCGCTCGCCCTCCATGATGCCGTCGATGGTGACGGTGGTGCCGAGGATGGCCTGCAGCGCGTCCACGCGCACGGTGCAGAGGAGGTCGTCGCCGCGCCGCTCGAAGCGGTCGGACTCCTGGACCTCAATGCTCACGACGAGGTTGCCCGAGGCGTCGCCGCGCACGCCCGCCTCGCCCTTGCCCTCGACGGTGAGGGTCTGGCCGGAGTGGACGCCGGCGGGCACCTGGACCTCGACCTTCTCGCGCGAGGGCGTGCGGCCCTGACCCTCGCAGGTCTCGCAGGGGTGGTCTATGACCTGGCCCTGGCCGTTGCAGGCGGGGCAGGTCGTCTGCGTCTGCATCTGGCCGAAGATCGTCCGCTGGACCTCGACCACGCGCCCGGTGCCGTGGCAGCGCTCGCACGTGTGCATGCGGCCGCCCTCGGCCGCCCCGGTGCCGCCGCAGTCCTCGCACGGGGCGAGGCGCGTGTAGGCGACGGTCTTGTGGCAGCCGGCCGCGGCCTCCTCGAGCGTCACCGTGAGGCGTATCCCCATGTCGCGCCCGCGCGTGCGCGCCTGGGCGCCCGCGCGGCCCGCGCCGCCGCCGAAGAAGGAGTCGAAGATGTCGCCGAAGCCGAAGCCTCCCCCGCCGAAGATGTCGGAGACGTCCACGTAGTCGGAGCCGAAGCCCGCCGGGCCGTTCGGGTCGCCGTAGCGGTCGTAGTTGGCGCGCTTCTGGTCATCCGAGAGGACCGAGTAGGCCTCGTTGACCTCCTTGAACTTCTCCTCGGCGTCGGGGGCGTCCGAGACGTCCGGGTGGAGCTTGCGGGCCTTCTTGAGGAAGGCGCGCTTGATCGTCTTGGCGTCGGCGTCACGAGGCACCTCGAGCACCTCGTAGTAGTCCCTCTTTGGTTCCACGTGCATCTCCAGAGCTGGTCGGTTCTTGTCCGCAGGTACTTATATCCTGAAAGAGGCGGGGTGCGAGCCCCCGCCTCCCACAAAGCTATCACTTTTCTGAAACTACCAGTATCGGTACCCCATGTAGCCCGCGCGGCCGAGGCCCGAGGTGCATGAGAACATCATCACCATGAAGAGCGCGAGCATGAGGCCGTTTGACGCGCCGTTGGCGACGGCGACGCCGGCGTTCCTCCACCAGCGCCCGCTCGCGCGCACGCCGTCACGGACGACCATGTAGATCCCCACGACGAGCGGGATGACGATGATGAGGGACATCGAGGCGAGCGTGCCCGTAAGCGCGCCGAGCACGGCGAAGGGCACGGCGAAGCCCACCAGGTTGAAGCCGCCCGCCTGACGGCGCGTGAGCCGCTCCTCGGGCACGCAGACGCGGCAGACGAAGTCGCCCGCCGCGGAGCCGTTGGTGCCGGCGTTGCCCATGCCGGGCTTGCGGACCTCGTCGCCGTCGTGGCTGCCGGCCGGGACGTCGATCACGACCTCGCTCGCCGAGAGCGTGCGGCCGGTGCCGCCGCAGGCGTGACAGGGGTCGGCGACCACCTTGCCCGTGCCCTCGCACTCCGGGCAGGTCATCATCATGACGCCGAAGAGCCCCGTGTCGACGGTGATGTGGCCCGAGCCGCCGCACGTGGGGCAGGTCTCGGGATGCTCGGCCTCCACGGAGCCCGAGCCGTGGCAGACGCCGCAGGGCGCGTAGCGCTGGTAGGTGACCCCGCGCCGGGTGCCCTCGGCGGCCGTCTTGGCGTCGACCGTGAGCTCGTAGACGACGTCCGCGCCGGCGCGCGGGTTGTACGCGCGCGAGCGGCGGCGCGAGGCGGCGCCCCCGAAGCCGGAGCCGAAGGGCCCCCATCCGAAGGGGCTCCCGCCGAAGGGGTCGTAGCCGCCCTGGGGCGAGGTTCCGCCGTAGCCGCCCGCCGCGAAGGGCGAGCCGGAGCGCATGGCGTCGTAGCGCTTGCGCTTGTCGGCGTCAGAGAGCACGGCGTACGCCTCGGAGACCTCCTTGAAGCGCTCCTCGGCATCCGGCGCCTTGTTGACGTCGGGGTGGAGCTTGCGCGCCTTCTGCTGGAAGGCCTTTCGTATCTCGTCGGTGGAGGCGTCCTTCTCGACGCCGAGGATGGCGTAGTAGTCCTTGTCGTTCATCGATGCCATGTGGCGGGTCTCCCTGCTGGTGGTGACACAGATGGGTTGATTATATCCGCCGGAAGGCGAGGTCATTCACCGGGGAGCCGTTATCCGCGCGGTCCACATGGCCGAGGGGCGGGGTGGGGCGGGCCGGGCCGGGCGTCGCCTCGGCCCCGCGTCGCCACCGTGCGGGGACTTCGCAACGGTTTGCGCCGCCAAAGTGTCGCCTCGGACCCGCACTGCCGCCGTGCGGGGACTTCGCGACGTTTCCAGCGGCCGAAGTGTCGCCAATCCCCCGCGCCGCCACAGAGCGGGGGCAACGCGACGTTTTCCGGCGTCAAAGTGTCGCCGCACCCCCGCCCAGCGAATCCGCGGGGCCCTCGCGACGAATCGCGGCCGCCCTACTCCTCGAGCGAGATCTGCCGGTAGGAGACGCCGCAGCGCTGCAGGATGTTCTTGGAGATGAGGTTGTCCTCCGTGCCGTCGTACTTGTCGTCGAGGTAGACGACCTCGCCGATGCCCGCCTGCACGAGGGTCTTGGCGCACTCGTGGCACGGGAAGAGCGTCACGTAGACCGTGGCGCCGGTCATGTCCTTGAGCGAGCCGCGGTAGTTGAGGATGGCGTTGGCCTCGGCGTGGATGACGTAGTTGTGCTTGTCGTAGAGCGGGTCGTCGTCCGTGCCCCAGGGGAACTCGTCGTCGTTCAGGCCCGAGGGCGTGCCGTTGTAGCCCACCGAGAGGATGCGGTGGTTGGTGTCGGCGATGCAGGCCCCGACCTGCGTGTTGGGGTCCTTGCTGCGCAGGCTCGCCGCGACGGCGGCCTTCATAAAGAACTCGTCCCAGCTGATGACATCGGTGCGCTTGCCCGGCATGACGCTCCCCTCTCGCAACGTTTCCGCTGCTAGCATGGCGCATTTGCGGATGAGGCGCAAGAGGGGGCCTCGGGCCGTCTCCCAGATTAACGCGCACTCGTGCACGGACCCCGAGAGCGTAACTGGGAAAACGCGAGAAAGGCCTGCGCGAGTGCGCGTTAATCACGTCGGCGCGCGATCGCGTCAGCAGCTCGCCGTTGCAACCTCGCCGGGGGCGAGGTCCCAGAGGGCGCCGTAGAGCTCGTTGCCGAGGAGCCAGCCCTGCTCGGTGGGTGCCAGCCGGCCGTCCTTCTCGTCCAGAAGGCCGCGGGCGAGAAGAGCGTCGACGGTGTCGTCAAGACGGGCGCCGAAGAGCTCGCGTGCGCGCCTCACGAGCTCGGGGCGCAGCCCCTCCACGAGCCGGGCGCCGAGCATGAGGTCCTCGGCCACCGCCTGGGGCTCGGTCAGGAACTCGAGCGAGAAGGACAGCGCGGAGAGGCGCGGGGCTTCGGCGAGCTCGCGTCGGGGCGTCTCGACCGTGAGCCGGACACGCCGGACGTCCGCCGGGGCCGTGGGGAGCCGTGGGCAGGCCTTTGAAAGTCTCAGGTAACCCTCAAGGTCGAGCATGCTCGAGGCCCCGGTGCCCAGCCCCATGTAGGGTGAACCCGTCCAGTAGGCCTTGTTGTGACGGCACTCCTTACCTGCGCGCGCGTAGCTCGCGACCTCATAGCGAGCATAGCCTTGACCCTCAAGCACGACCTGAGCCTTGCTCATTCGCTCGGCCTGAACCTCGGGGTCGTTCCACGCGCACGGGTCATTCGAAAAGCGCCGGTCGAGCGCGGTCCCCTCCTCGATCTGGAGCGGATAGACGCTCACGTGGCCCACGCCGAGCGCAAGCACGCCGCCGAGCGACCGAAGCCAGCTCTCGCCCGTCTGCGCCGGCGTCGCGCACATGAGGTCGACGGAGACGTCGAGCCCCGTCGCCACGGCGGCCGACACGCGCTCGCGGGCGCAGGCGGCGTCATGCAGGCGCCCCAGCTCCGCGAGCTCCCCGTCGTCGAGGCTCTGGACGCCAATGGAGAGGCGCGTCGCGCCCGCCTCCCGGACGGCGAGAAGGACCTCGTCGGCGAGCGAGTCCGGGTTGGCCTCGCAGGTGAGCTCGGAGGGGACCGCGACGCTCACGACCTTCTCGACCAGCTGGCCAAGGTCCTTCTCGCCCAGAAGCGTCGGCGTGCCGCCGCCCACGTAGGCCGTCTCGCAGCCCTGAAGCAGCCCCAGCGCCGCCACCTCGTCCAGCTGCGCCTCGAGCGCGCGGGCATACGTCCCCATGAGCGCATCTCCCGCGGGCGTGGCCCATGAGGCGAAGTCGCAGTACGCGCACTTGCGCGCGCAGAACGGAACGTGCAGGTAGAGGGCACCGGTCATAGGGGCTCCATTATCGTGTCCGCGTGGCGATGTCAACGACCCGCCCCGCCTTTCCGCACTCATCGCTGGCATCGGGCCGGCAGAGGCGGCGCTGCCATGAATCCCACGTACATGCGAAGTATTCTATGTCCGAATCTCACGCGACGGGGCGCAATCGCCGCCGCTGCGGAATCTGGGGTCGTGGCAATTCTCGCCCCGCGGGCGTTGCGCGGATGGGGGTCGTGGCAGGTTTTGCACTGCCACGACCTCCGAATTCGAAGCGAGCGGAGAAGAACGCGCAGTTGGCGTCCGCGACAGATTGCCTCAATCCCAAATCCGGCAACGCCGAGACGGCGGAGATTGCCACGAGGCCCGAAGCCGCAACGCAGCGCCAGCTCTTCTCGCCTCTCCGAGCGCGCGTGCAAATTAAGTCGGGTTCGTTTGGCGCACCCGGAGCGTCAGCACACGTGCGCGCGGACCTCGGCGGCCACGGCGAGGAACTCCTCGGCGGTGACGCAGCTCATGGCGGCGTTGCGCCAGCGCGCGGCGTCGGGCATGCCCTTGAAGTACCACCCCGCGAGGCTGCGGGCGCGCTTGAGGTGGGCGCCCGTGGCCTCGAGCAGGCGCACGTGACACTCGAAGGCCGCGATCCTCTCGGCGACGCTCGGCTCGTGGCCCGAGAAGACCCACGGGTTGCCGTAGGTCCCGCGCGCCACCATCACGGCCGTCGCGCCGGTCTCCGCGAGCGCGCGCCGCGCGGCGTCGTGCGAGAGGATGTCGCCCGAGGCGATGACGGGGGTGCTCACGGCGTCCACGACGCGGCTCACGGCGCCCCAGTCCGCCTCGCCGTGATACATCTGCGTGGCGAAGCGCCCGTGCACGGCCACCGCATCGGCGCCCGCGGCCTCCATCGCGCGCGCGAACTCGGGCGCCACCTCCTGCCCCATGTAGCGGCCGCGGCGGATCTTCACCGTCACGGCGATGCCCGGGGCCCCCTCGCGGCACGCGCGCACGATCTCTGCCGCGAGCGCCGGATCCTCCAGCAGCGCCGACCCCTCGCCCTTCTTGGTCACCTTGGGCACGGGGCAGGCCATGTTGATGTCGATGAGCGCGAGCTTCTCGCCCAGGCGCGCCGCCACGCGCTCCGCGGACTCGCGGAAGAGCTCCGGCTTGGACCCAAAGAGCTGCACCGCGATCTCCGGCTCTGCCGGGTCGGGGTCCACGAGCTCCCAGCTCTTCTCGCCGTAGTGGAGCCCCGCGCACGAGACCATCTCGGAGTAGGCCAAGGCCGCCCCGCCCGCGCGCGCCATGAGGCGATACGCCGCGTCGGAGACGCCCGCCATCGGCGCCATGAGCAGCTTGCCCGAGAGGCGCCCCGCGAGAGAAAGTTGCCTAAAAGGGGCCTGTCCCCTTTTAGGCAACTCGAGGTGGGCGGCGGGGGCGTAGGCGGCCAGGACCTCGGCGGCCGTCAGCGGCGAGCTCACTGGTCGTCCACCTTGAGGACGGCGAGGAACGCCTCCTGCGGCACCTCCACGGAGCCGATCTGCTTCATGCGCTTCTTGCCCTCCTTCTGCTTCTCCAAGAGCTTGCGCTTGCGCGAGATGTCGCCGCCGTAGCACTTGGCCAGGACGTCCTTGCGTACGGCCTTGACGGTGCTGCGGGCGATGATCTTGTTGCCGATGGCTCCCTGGATGGGCACCTCGAACTGCTGGCGCGGGATGATCTCCTTGAGCTTGTCGCAGAGGCCGCGCGCCATCGTATACGCCTTGTCGCGGTGCACGATGAAGCTGAGGGCGTCCACCTCGTCGCCGGAGAGCAGGATGTCGAGCTTCACAAGGTCGCTCGCGCGGTAGTCGGAGAACTCGTAGTCCAGGCTCGCGTAGCCCTTGGTACGGCTCTTGAGCTGGTCGAAGAAGTCCAGGATGAGCTCGGCGAGCGGGACGTCGAAGTGCATCTCGACGGACTTCTCGGAGAGGTAGACCATGTCCTGCGTGATGCCGCGGTGCTCGATGGCAAGCTGCATGACGGCGCCCGTGTACTCGGGCGGCACGATGACCTTGGCCTTGAGGTAGGGCTCCTCGATCCGCTCGATGCGCGTGACGTCGGGCAGGTCCTGGGGGCTTCTCACCTCGATCATCTCGCCGTCGGTCTTGTAGACGTGGTAGTCCACGGAAGGGCTGGTGGCAATCAGGGACAGCGCGAACTCGCGCTCCAGGCGCTCCTTCACGACCTCCATGTGGAGCAGTCCGAGGAATCCCACGCGGAAGCCGAAGCCCAGGGACACCGAGGTCTCGGGGCTCCACGTGAGCGAGGGGTCGTTCACGCGGAGCTTCTCCAGGGCGTCGCGCAGGTTCTCGTAGTCCTTGTTGTCTATCGGGAAGATGCCGGTGTAGACCATCGGCTTGGCCTCGCGGTAGCCCGGAAGCGCCTCATCGCAGGGGCGGCCCGCGTACGTGAGCGTGTCGCCCACGCGCACGGCCTCGGGGTTCTTGAGGCCCGTGACGACGAAGCCGACCTCGCCGACGCCGAGCTCCTCCACGAGCTGCTCGGCCGGGCGCTTGACGCCCACGCCGTCCACGAGGAAGCCCTCGCCGGCCTGCATCATCCGCAGCTGGTCGCCCTTGCGGATGTGCCCGTCGAAGACGCGCACCGTGGCCACCACGCCGCGGTACTCGTCGAAGTAGGAGTCGAGGATAAGGGCCTTGAGCGGCGCGTCGTAGTCGCCCTTGGGCGGCGAGACGAGCATGACGATGGCCTCGAGCAGGTCGTGGATGCCCTCGCCCGTCTTGCCGGAGACGCACACGGCGTCCTCGGCCGGGATGGCGAGGTCCTCCTCGATCTCCTCCTTCACGCGGTCGGGCTCGGCGCTCGGCAGGTCGATCTTGTTGATCGCGGGCACGATGTCGAGGTTCGCGTTCATCGCGAGGTTGGCGTTGGAGACGGTCTGCGCCTCCACGCCCTGCGTGGCGTCCACGACGAGCACCGCGCCCTCGCAGGCCGCGAGGCTGCGGGAGACCTCGTAGGTGAAGTCCACGTGGCCCGGCGTGTCGATGAGGTTGAACTGGTAGGTCTCACCGTCATCGGAGTCGTAGGTCACGCGCACGGCGTTGGACTTGATCGTGATGCCGCGCTCCCGCTCGATGTCCATCGTGTCCAGGAGCTGCGCCTCCATGTCGCGCTCCTCCACCGTGTGGGTGAGCTCGAGGATGCGGTCCGAGATGGTCGACTTGCCATGGTCGATGTGCGCAACGATCGAGAAGTTGCGGATATGTGAGGTATCGTTAGTAGACATGAGGTGAATGATAGCGAACTCTGAGGGGATATGCTATATTCATCGAGTTGACCTCGCCGTGTCTCAGCACAGAGGCCTCACATAGTTAAGAACCGAAAGGAACTGCACGTGGCTAACATCAAGTCTCAGAAGAAGCGCATCATCACCGCTGAGAAGGCGCGTCAGCGCAACCGCGCGGTCCGCTCCGAGCTCAAGACCGCCGTCAAGAAGGTCCGCCTCGCCGTCGAGGCCAAGGACGTCGACGCCGCCCAGGACGCCGCCAACAAGGCCGGCCGCCTGCTCGACAAGGCCGCTTCCAAGGGCATCATCCACAAGAACCAGGCCGCCCAGCGCAAGAGCGGCGTGCAGAAGCTCGTGAACACCATCAAGTAGCTTCTCTCTCATAGAGCGCGTGAGCGGACCCGGGGTGCTGCCCGGGTCCGCTTTTTCGTGCCGAGAAGAACGGGCGGGCCGTGCGTCCTTCTCGCCACGTCCTTCTCGGTACGCCCTTCTCGGCACGCCCCCTCGCCTCACCTGAGTGACGGGGGTTTTGGGGAGGGTGGCGCCCCAAGAAGAAATGACCGCCCACAAAA
>NZ_JBQXES010000031.1:0-15591 GCF_052599055.1 Thermophilibacter sp. ZX-H3
CTGAGGGTGCTCTCGACATTCTGGGCCCGCAAAACTTCCCTGGGCCCCCGCAACCTCGCGCTGCGGGGGCCCGGCGACGTTTCGTCCGATTCGACAGGACGCGAACCAGAACTAGAGCTAGAACGGCAGCCCGTTCCCGCCACCCATGTTGCGCATCATCTGCTGCATGGCGCGGCGGCCCTTCTTGGCGCCCTTGCGGCCGCCGCCCTGCTGCATCATGCCCTTCATGCGGCCGACCATCTTGTTCATCTCGTCCCACTGCTTGATGAGCTGGTTGACCTCCTGCACGGTGCGGCCCGAGCCGGTGGCGATGCGGCGGCGGCGCTGGCCGTTGATGATCTTGGGGCGCAGGCGCTCCTCGCGGGTCATCGAGCGGATGATGGCCTCGATGCGCGTCATCTGGGAGTCGTCCACGGCCTGGGGGGCCTGGGCGAGGGCCCGCTCCATGCCCGGGATCATGCCCATGATCTTCTGGAGGCCGCCCATCTTGCGGATCTGCTGCATCTGCGCGAGGAGGTCGTCCATCGTGAAGCCCTCGCGGAGCATGCGCTCGGCGTCCTCGATCTGCTGCTCGTCAGCGACCTTCTGGGCCTGCTCGATGATGCCGACCACGTCGCCCATGCCGAGGATTCGCTTTGCCATGCGGTCGGGATGGAAGACCTCGAGCGAGTCGGGCTTCTCCCCCATGGAGACGAACTTGATCGGCTTGCCGGTGACCTCGCGGACGGAGAGCGCGCCGCCGCCGCGGGCGTCGCCGTCGAGCTTGGACATGATGACGCCGTCGAAGTCCACGCGGTTGGCGAACTCCGTGACCACGTTCACGATGTCCTGGCCCGTCATGGCGTCCACGACCATGAGGATCTGGTCGGGGCGCACGGCCTGCTTGATGGCCACGGCCTCCTGCATCATCTCCTCGTCGATCTGGAGGCGGCCGGCCGTGTCCACGATCACGATGTCGTTCAGGTGGTCGACGGCCTCGCGGATGGCGCCCTCGGCCACGGCCACGGCGTCTATGCCGTCGCCGCGGAAGACCGAGACGCCGATCTCGCCGCCGAGGGTGGCGAGCTGGTCGGCGGCGGCCGGTCGGTGCGTGTCGCACGCGGCGAGAAGCGGGCTGTGGCCCTGGGACTTGAGCAGGTAGGCGAGCTTTGCCGCGGCGGTGGTCTTGCCCGAGCCCTGCAGGCCCACGAGCATGATCACGTTGGGCGTGCGGTTCTGGGCCAGCGTGAGCTTGGAGTCCGTTGAGCCGAGAAGGACGGTGAGCTCGTCGAGGACGATGCGCACGACGTTCTGCGCGGGCGAGAGCGAGTCGAGGACGTCCGCGCCGAGGCACTTCTCCTTGCAGCGCCCGACGAAGCCCTTGACAACGCGGTAGTTGACGTCGGCCTCGAGCAGCGCCATGCGAATCTCGCGCATGGCGACGTTGATGTCGTCCTCCGTGAGGCGACCCTTGCCGCGCAGGGAGTCGAAGGTGTCCTGGAGACGGTCCGAGAGAGAGCTGAACACTGCCATGGCTTACATCCCTTCACCCACGAGCGCGCGGCAGAAGTCGAGCGCGTCAAAGGACTGGAGGTCGTCGATGGACTCGCCCACGCCGATCCGGTAGATGGGCAGGCCGAGCTGGCTGGAGATGGCGAGCGCGATGCCGCCCTTTGCGGTCCCGTCGAGCTTGGTGACGATGAGGCCGTCGAGCTCGAGGGCGTCGTTGAACTCGCGCGCCTGGTTGAGGCCGTTCTGGCCCGTCGTGGCGTCGATGACGAGCACCACCGTCACGGGGACGGCGGAGCGCTTCCTGGTGACGTTCACAACCTTTGCGAGCTCGCGCATGAGGTCGGCCGAGGTGTGGAGGCGCCCGGCGGTGTCGATGAGCGTGAGCTGCGCCCCGCGGCGCTCGGCCTCGTCCACCACGTCGTAGCAGACGCTCGCGGGGTCCGCCCCGCGCTCGCGGGTGATGACGTCGACGCCCGCGCGCTGGCCCCAGACCTCGAGCTGCTCGATCGCGGCGGCGCGGAACGTGTCCGCCCCGCCAATCAGGCAGGGGACGCCCGCCTCGCGGGCGCGCCCGGCGAGCTTGCCCACCGTGGTCGTCTTGCCGGCGCCGTTGATGCCCACGAAGAGCACCGTGCTCGGGAGGTCGGAGAACGGGTCGCGCCCGGCCTCGGGGAACTCGGCCGCCAGGCGGCGCGCGAGGGCGTCGCGCAGCTGCTCGGCACGGGAGAGGTTCTCGCGGGCCGCCTGCTCGCGCAGGTCGTCGGTCACGCGCATGGCCACCTCGGCGCCCATGTCGCCCATGACGAGCGTGTCCTCGAGCTCCTCCCAGAAGTCCTCGTCGACCTCGCCGCCCATGTAGAAGATCTCGTTGATGGCCTCGCGCGAGCGCTGGAGGCCCTTCTTCAGGCTGTCGAGAAAGCCCATCTATGCATCTACCACCTTTCCTGTCGCGCGGTCGAGCCGCTGCGAGACCACGCGGCTCACGCCGTCGGCCTGCATCGACACGCCATAGAGGACGTCCGCCTGCTCCATCGTGCGCCGCTGGTGGGAGATCACGATGAGCTGCGTGCTCTCCTTGAGCCGCTCGATGGCGCCGAGCAGCTTGGAGAGGTTGGAGTCGTCGAGCGCCGCCTCGACCTCGTCGAAGACGTAGAACGGGACCGTGCGGACCTTGTAGACCGCGAAGAGCAGCGCGAGCGCCGTGAGCGACTTCTCGCCGCCGCTCATGAGCATCATCTTGGAGAGGCGCTTGCCGCGGGGCTGCGCCACGATCTCGATGCCCGTCTCGGAGGGGTTCTCGGGGTCGGTCATCTCGATGTGCGCCTGCCCGCCCGGGAAGAGCAGCGAGAAGATCTCGGAGAAGTTCTCGTTGACCTTGTCGAAGACCACGAGGAAGCGGTTGCGCATCTTGCGCTCGATCGCGGCCGTGATCTTCTTGAGCGACGCGCGGGCGCTCTCGAGGTCCTCCACCTGTTCGGAGATGTAGTCATGGCGCTGCTTGAGCCGCAGGTACTCGTCCATGGCGACCTCGTTCACGGGACCGATGGACTCGAGCTGGCGGCCGATCTCGGCGACGCGGCGCTCCGCGGCGTCGCGGTCCTCCGGCGCGGGGATGGCGAGCGCGTCGTCGAGGACGGCGCCCGTCGCCGTGATGGCGTTGATGGCGGTCTCCACCTGGACCTCGAGCCTGCCGAGGTCGACCTTGACCTCGTTCGCCGCCGAGCGGGCGCGCTCGAGCTCCTCCGAGGCGGCGCTCACGGCGGCCTTGGCGTCGCCGATCGTGCGCTTGAGGGAGTCGGAGTCGGCCTCGGCGAGCGACGCGCGGTCCCTGAGCCGCGCGGCCCACTCGAGGGCCCGCGAGCGGATGGCGTCGTAGCGGTCGTGGAGCGGGTCCACGCGCAGGCGGACCACCTCGAGCGAGCGCGACCCGCGCTCGGTCGCCTCGATCCGCTCGTCGAGCTCCGCGACGCGCTTCGAGAGCTCGCGCTCGCGCGTGGCGAGGTTGCCCCGGCGCTCGGACGCCATGGCGAGCTCCAGGCGCGCGTCGGAGAGCTCGCGGCTCGCCCTGCCCTGCTCGCGGATGGCCTCCTCGTGCGCGTCGGAGCGCTCCGAGAGCTCGGCGGCCAGCTCGTCGGCGCGCTCGCGGGCCTCGCGCGCCGCGGCGCGATGCCCGTCGATCTTCCCGCGCGCCTCGCGGGCGCGCTCGCGCGACGCCGCGCGGCGCTTCTCCACCTGGGCGAGCTCGGAGCGGGCGCTCGCGAGCTGGGCCTCCAGGCGGCCGCGCTCGGAGGTGGCCGAGGAGAGCTCGGCGGAGAGCCGGGCGACCTCGCCCTTCGCGGACGCGGACGCCTCGCGCGCCGCGGCGAGCTCGCGCTCGGCGCGCTCGACCGCACCGCCGGCGGCGTCGAGCGCCTCGCGCAGCGCGGCCATGCCTTCGTCGAGCTCGCGGATGCGCCGCTTGCGCTCGAGCGCGCCCGCCTCGCTCGAGGGGGCGTCGCCCACGTGGACGCGCCCGTCGGGCAGGACGGTCACGCCGTCGGCGGTGACGTAGGTGCGGGAGGGGTCCTTCGCGTGGGCGGACACCGCCTCGGCCGCGTCGCTGACGATGCGGACGTCGCCGAGAAGGGCCTCGAGCAGCTGGCGCGCGCCGTCGGGCACGCGCAGGCGCGCGATGAGGGACTTCCCCGCCGCCCCGACGTCGCCCTGCGGCGGGCGGGCGGCGGCGCGGGCGAGGATGGTCGCGCGGCCGCCGGCGTCCGCGAGGCCGAGGGCGGACTCGGCGAGGGCCGCGGCGTCCGCCCCCTCGGGGACCACGAGGGCCGCGAGGTCGTCGCCGAGCAGCCGCTCGACGAGCTCCTCCACGGACGGCTCGGCATCGATGAGGTCGGCGAGGCGGCACTCCACGCGCTCCCCGGCGCGTTCGGCGAGGGCGGCCACGAGCGGGCTCGCGGACTCCACGTCCGCGTCGACGGCACGCAGCGCGTCGAGCGTGGCCTCGGCCGAGGAGAGCTCGGCGCGGGCGGCTGACTCCTCGCGGCGCGCGGAGGAGAGCGCGGCGTCGTGCGCCGCGATCTCGCGCGCGAGCGCGTCGGCCCGGTCGCGGGCGGCGGCGAGCTCCCCCTCGAGGCGCTCCGCCGCCGAGACGCGCTCCTCGAGCGCCTCCTCGGCGGTCCGGGCGGTCTCGTCGAGCTGGTCGATGCGCGAGACGAACATCTGGTCCTCGACCTCGGCGCTCGAGATCTGCTCCTCGAGCTTCGCGTAGGCGAGCGTCTCGCGGTCGGCCTCGGAGCGGGCCGCGCGCTCGGCGGCGGTGATGCGGCCGATCTCCGCGTCGAGCGCGCGGCGGCGCTCCACGACCCCGTGCGAGGCCGAGGCGAGCTCGGCGGCGCGGCGCTTGAGGTCCTCCTCGCGAACCGCGGTGTCGGACAGCTCCGCCGCGAGGCGCTCGTGCTCGGAGGCGGCGTCGGCGCGCTGCTTCTCCATCGCGGAGAGCTGCATCCGCATGTCGGAGAGGCGCGAGACCATGTTCTTGCCCTTCTCCTCGAGCAGCCGCATGTCGGAGTCCATGCGGCCGAGGAGGTCCTGCATGCGCCGGCGCTGCTCGCCGAGGTCGCCCACGAAGAGGCCCTTCTGCTCGAGCAGCGACTGGAGCTTCTCGAGCTCCGCGCTCTTCTCGTCGAAGCGGTACTGGGCGAGCTCGATGGCCGCGTCGGCCTCGCGCCCGCGAGCGGAGAACCGGTTGTAGCCCTCCTGGAGCGTGCGCAGGTCGTCGACCGCAAGCTGCACCCTGAGCCCCTTGAGCTCGTCCTCGAGGTCGTGCGCCCGCTTCGCCTTGTCGACCTGGCGCTCGAGGGGCTTGAGCTGGCGGGATATCTCGCGCGAGAGGAGCTTGGCGCGCGAGAGGTTCTCGTCCATCGAGGCGAGCTTTCGCTGGCTCCGCTCCTTGCGACGGCGGTGCTTGGAGATGTCGGCCGCCTCCTCGATGAGGGCGCGGCGCTCCTCGGGGCGGCTCGAGAG
Source organism: Thermophilibacter sp. ZX-H3 (assembly GCF_052599055.1). Classification (NCBI taxonomy): domain Bacteria; kingdom Bacillati; phylum Actinomycetota; class Coriobacteriia; order Coriobacteriales; family Atopobiaceae; genus Thermophilibacter; species Thermophilibacter sp. ZX-H3. Next base: position 5,509 of record NZ_JBQXES010000031.1, read on the forward strand.
GATGGAGTCGAGCTTGCCCTGGGAGATGATCGAGTGGGTGTCCTTGCCGAGGCCCGAGTCGTGCAGGATGTCCTGGACGTCCATGAGGCGCGAGGGGGCGCCGTTGATGAGGTACTCGGACTCGCCGGAGCGGTACATCCGGCGCGTGATGCCCACCTCGGAGAAGTCGATCGGCAGTGTGTGGTCGGAGTTGTCCAGCACGAGCGTCACCTCGGCCACGCCCACGGCGCCGCGCGCCGAGGAGCCGGAGAAGATGACGTCCTCCATGGCCTGTCCGCGCAGCTGCTTGGCGCTCTGCTCGCCGAGGACCCAGAGGATCGAGTCGGAGACGTTGGACTTGCCCGAGCCGTTGGGGCCCACGACCACGGTGAGGCCGGGGTCGAAGACCATCTGCGTCTTGTCCGCGAAGGACTTGAAACCCTTGAGCGTGAGCGACTTGAGGTACACGGGGCCTGCCTTCGTGCTAGTTGGTGATGCCGGCGCCCTCGAAGTCGTCCTGCTCGGCATAGCCGAGCCGGACGAGGGCGTCGATCGCGGCGGCGCTCTCCGAGGACTTCTTGGAGGGCCCGGACCCGCGCCCGATCCTCCTGCCCCCCACCATGGCCACGGAGGTGAACGTGGGGTCGTGCGCGGGGCCGTCCTCGGAGACGAGCTTGTACTCGGGCCCGCAGTGCATGTCGCGCTGCGCGACCTCCTGCAGGCGCGACTTGGGGCTGATGGGCTTCTTGGCGAGAGCGGGGGACACCTCGGGCCCGAGCGTCCGCATGACGAACTCGTGCGTGGTCTCGTAGCCGGCGTCCAGGTAGAGCGCGCCGACGATGGCCTCGTAGACGTTCTCGAGGGCGGAGTGCATGCCGCGGGCGCCGGTGCCCTTCTCGGACTCGCCCATGAGGATGAGCGGGGCCACGCCGATCTTCTCGGCTACGCTCGAGAGCATCCTGCCCGAGACGAGGCTGATCTTGGCCTGCGTGAGCTCGCCCTCGTCCATGTCCGGGAAGCGGCCGTAGAGGTCCGTGGCGACGATGGCCCCCAGGACGGAGTCCCCGAGGAACTCGAGGCGCTCGTAGGACGCCGCGTGCGACTTGCCCTCGGCGGCCGACGGGTGCGTGAGCGCGGCCACGATGAGGTCCTGGTTCTCGAAGTGGTGGCCGCAGACCTCCTCGGCCGCGACCACCCGCTGGTGCATCTTCAATGAACGGGCCCCCTACTTGGCGGCCTCGATGGCGGCGACGACCTGGCCGACCGTCACGATGCTGCCGACGGCGTCGTCCTGGAACGTCATGCCGAACTCGTCCTCGAGCGCGGTCACGAGCTCGAGCAGGTCGAACGAGTCGGCGCCGAGCTCCTTGAGGTTGGTGTCCTCGGTGAGCTGCACGCCCTCGCCGAGCTGCAGCGTGTCGTCGACGACCTCGATGACCTTTGCGAGCGTGGCCTCATGATCCATGGTGTCTCCTTCCAAAGGGGTCTCCCCCGTGATTCTACCCGTCCCGGGCGCGTCGGCGCGCCCCGGCCCTAGCCCGCGATCTCGCAGGCGGCGGCGATCTTGTCGGTGAGCCCGGCGCGCACGGCCACGGCCGCGGCGAGCGTGCCCTGGCAGACGGCGCGGGCGCTCGTGGCGCCGTGGCCCTTCACCACCGGGGCGCGCAGCCCCAGCAGGATGGCGCCGCCGTACTCGTCGCCGGACATCTCGGCGGCGAGCGACTTGAGCGACTTGGCGAGAAGCGCCATGCCGATCTTGTTGCCGAGCGACTCGCCCATCGCCGCCTTCAGGCGCTTGATGACGAACTTGCCCGTGCCCTCGATGGACTTGAGGGCCACGTTTCCGGTGAAGCCGTCCGCCACGATGACGTCGAAGGTCCCGGCGAGCAGGTCGGTGCCCTCGGCGTTGCCCGCGAAGCCGCAGTCTCCGGCCTCGAGCGCGGCGTGGTACGCGAGCGCCATCTCGGAGCCCTTGGTGTCCTCGGAGCCGTTGCAGAGCAGGCCCACGCGCGGCTCGTCGACCCCGAGGATCGCGCGGCTGTAGGCACGCCCCATGTGGGCGAACTGCACGAGCACGTCGGGCTTCACGTCCGCGTTGGCGCCCATGTCGAGAAACACGGTCGGCTTGCCCGAGACGCCCGGGAACGGCAGCGAGAGCGCGGGGCGCTTGATGCCCTTGATGCGGCCCACGCCGAAGGTCGCGGCCGTGAGCACGGCGCCGGTGGAGCCGGCCGAGAAGAGGCCGTCGGCCTCGCCCGCGCGCACCGCGGCGGCGGCGCGCACGATGCTCGCGTCCTTCTTCACGCGCACGGCGTTGGCGGGATGCTCGGACATGGCGATGACCTCGGTGGTGACGAGCGCGCGGGCGCGGCTGTGCGAGGCCGCGAAGGGCTCCACGACGTCGGCCGCCCCGGCGACGAGCACCTCGAGCTCGGGGTCCGCGGCGAGCGCGGCCTCGACGCCCTCGAGAAGGACGGGCGGCTCCTTGTCCGCCCCCATGACGTCGACGCAGATGGTGGTCATGCTTCCTCCTTAGTGGGGCGGTCGCGCCCCGTCACATACCCCTTCATTATGCCGCAAGTAGCAGGCGCGCGTTCTTCTCGCCACGCGGGCGGCACGTCCTTCTCGCCCCTCGCCGAGCATGCCCCCTCGCACGGAATCGCCGAGCATGCCCCGGCGCACGGAATGAGCCGATTCGGGGACACAAACCGTGCACGGGGGCATGCTCGCCGGAAGCGTGCGCCGAGGCATGCTCAGGGCAGCAACGGCCCGTCCCCCGTGAGGCCCCGGGACCCGCCGAGCATGCCCTGGTGCACGGACCTGGCCCTGAGCCGGTCGTTTCCGTGCTCCGGGGCATGCTCGGCGAAGGGCGGGGCGCACGGCGAAACTTGCCTAAAAGGGGCCTGTCCCCATTTAGACAACGAAAACGGGGCCGTCCACGAGCGGGACGGCCCCGAAGGCTCCGATGAGTCGGCCTGGCGTGCCTACTCGGTGACGATGACCTCGCGGTCCTTGTAGTGACCGCAGTTGGGGCACACGTGGTGCGGGAGCTTGGGGGCGCCGCACTGGGGGCACACGGAACGGGCCGAGGCCTCGAGCTTGCTGTTGGCCGAACGACGGGTGTGGGTGGCGCCGCGGCCCTTCTTTTGCTTGGGTACTGCCATGTCAGACTCTCCTGTTCACAAACCTCTGCCCCTCCGCACGCACGGAGATGGCGTGTCGCCAGTCATGCGAAGAGACACTATAGCACGACTGGGCGAGACAAAGAACACCTCATCAGCAATTCTTCACTCCGCGTCGGGCGCGGCGGCGTCCGAGGGGCCCTCCCCGCCGAGGTCGAGGCCGGCGAGCGCCGCGAAGGGCGACGACGCGATCCGGTCCGCCTCGCGCCGGGCCTTGAGCTGCGCGGCGTGGCCACAGTCCTCCTCGTTGAGGTTGGCACCGCACACGGGGCAGAGCCCGGCGCAGTCCTCGCGGCAGAGCACCACGAAGGGCGTCTCCATCACGAGCGCGGAGACGAGCGCGCCCGAGAGGTCGATCGTGCGGTCGGCCGAGACGAGCTCGAAGTCGGCCTCGTCCTCGTCGTCGGAGAGCTGCTCGGGCTCCTCGAAGAGGTAGTAGCCGTCCACCTCGGCGTCGACGTCGAACTCGGCGTCCTCGAGGCAGCGGTCGCAGGTGCCCACAACGTGGGCGCGCAGGATGCCCGTGGCGAGGATGCCCTCGCCGGAGTTGGTGAGCACGACGTCGTAGTCGATGCCGGAGGGAAGCGAGAACTCGTGGTCGCCGACGACGTAGCCGGGCTCGTCGAGGTGCCCCGCGAGCGACCAGGTGTCGCCCGCGGCGGCGAGGCGCTCGTCGATGGGCAGGATGATGGGGTCCATGGCTACCAGGGGACGTTGTTGGTAGTGTTGCGCGGGCCGGAGTTCTCGTCGAGCGTCTGGCGCACGCGCGTGACCGAGCTCGTGAGGCTCTTGAGGTTCTCCTCGAGGTGGGCGAGCACCGTGTCGGCGTACTCCTCGGCGTTGTAGCGGGTGTCGCGCTCGTACTGCGCGGCCTGGTCGCGGATGCCGTCGGCCTGCTGCTGGGCGAGGCGGACGATCTCCTGGTCGCCTGCGAGGATCATCGCCTGCTGCTGGGCGTCGGCGATGATGGAGCTCGCCTGCTGCTGGGCGCGGTCGATGGTCTCCTGCTCCTCCTTGAGGATGCGGCGCGCGTCGGCGAACTCCTGCGGGAAGACGCGGCGAATCTCGTCCAGGATCTCGTAGATGTCCTGGGCGTCGACGATCTTCTTCTGCCCGTTGTCCATGATCGGGGACTTAGCCTCGGTCACGATCTGCTCGAGCTCGTCGACCAAGCTCTCGATCTCCTCACCTGGCTGCATCTATGGTTCCTTTCGCGTGATTCGTCGGGCGCCAAGCCCGATGGTCGAGCCCTATCTCTCAGCATGGTAGCAGATTCGCGACGGGCGAAGGCAGCAGACGCCCTGCTCAACGAGAACGTCAGGGATGTGGGGCGGCTTCGTCAGGCGTAGTGGGCGCGCAGGCGCGCGTCCACGTTGGCGGGAACGAGGCTGCTCACGTCCGACCCCATCGACGCGATCTCGCGCACGATGGAGGACGAGACGTAGCCGTACTCGGGGCTCGACATGACGAAGACCGACTCGATGTCGGGCGAGAGGTGGAAGTTGAGGTCCGCCTGCTGCAGCTCGTACTCGAAGTCGGTCATGGCGCGCAGGCCCTTCACGACGCCGCCCGCGCCGAGCTCCTTGCAGAAGTCGACGAGAAGCCCGGTGAAGGGCATGACCTCGATGTCGGCGGGCATGCCCTCGAGCGCGATGGCCTCGCGGATCATGTCGGCGCGCTCCTCGAGGGTGAAGGCGGTGCCCCGCCCGTTCTTGTTGACGGACGCCGCCACGGCCACCGTCACCCGGGGGAAGAGCCTCCGGGCGCGGCGGATGACGTCGACGTGTCCGAGCGTCACCGGGTCGAAGGTGCCCGGGACGACGACGTGGGTGATGGTCTCAGAGCTCATGCTCACTCCCCTTCCGGTCCCGCGGCGGGGGCGTGCGCGCCCTCTGCCGGGGTGTCATAGGCCAGCAGGTCAACCGTCGAGACGCCGTGCGTCTTCGAGCGGACGAGGTCGAGGCCCGCGCACGAGAGGCCGGGCGTGCGCGCCGCGTGCTCGTACACCACCACGGCGCCCGGGGCGAGCTGCCCCGTCCCGGCGAGCCCGGAGACGAGCCCGCTCACGGCGTCGGCCCCCATGGCGTAGGGCGGGTCGAGGAAGACGACGTCGAAGGGCGCCCCCGGGAGCCCCCGGCCCGCGAGCGCGCAGACGTCGCCCGCGAGCGAGAAGAACTCGCCGGGGCGCGCCCCGAGCGAGGCCGCGGTGCGGCGGACGAGCGCCACGGCCCTGCGGTCGCGGTCCACGAAGGTCGCCCGCGCGGCGCCGCGCGAGAGCAACTCGAACCCCACGGCGCCCGACCCCGCGAACGCGTCGAGCACCGAGCGGCCCGAGAGATCGAGCCCCATGGCCGAGAGGACCATCGACGCCACGCGCTCGCGCGTGCGGTCCGTCGTCGGCCGCGTGACGTCGCGCCCCCTGGGCGCCTCGATGGCGCGACCGCGCCACTTTCCCCCAACGATCCTCATGCTCGGTCAAGCTCCTCGAAGTAGGCGCCGAAGCGGTCACGCACCTCGAGCGCCATCGCCCGGTGGGCGGGCGCGCGCAGGCGCGGGTCGTCGTCCGCGATGGCCCGGGCGTCGGCGTGCGCGGCCTCGACGAGGTCGCGGTCCGCCTCGAGGTCGGAGATCCTGAGCGTCACGCCGCCGTGCTGGCGATACCCGAGCACCTCCCCCTCGTGCCGCAGGCGCAGGTCGAGCTCCGCCAGCTCGAAGCCGTCCGACGTCCGCTCGAGCGCGGAGAGGCGCCGCCTCGCGGTGGAGCCGCGCTTCGCGGCGCTCGAGAGGAAGACGGTGCCCGCGACGTCGCCGCGGCCCACGCGGCCGCGCAGCTGGTGCAGGGTCGCGAGGCCGAAGCGGTCGGCGTCGAGCACCACCATGACGGTGGCGTTGGGGACGTCCACGCCCACCTCGACGACCGTCGTGGAGACGAGCACCTGCGTCTCCCCGGAGCGGAAGCGCTCCATCGCGCGGTCCTTCTCGCCCGCCGCCATGCGGCCCGTGAGGAGGTCGCACGAGAGCTCCGGCAGGACGTGCGAGCGCAGGTCGGCGAGGGTGGAGGTGGCAGAGCGCAGGCGCGGCGCGGCCGAGGTGAGGCCCTCCGGCACGTCGTCGAGCTCGGCGCCGTCGTCCGCGTCGTCGACGAGCGGGCAGATCACGTAGGCCTGGTGCCCCGCCGCCGCTGCCTCGCGTATGGCTCCCCAGGCAAGGTCGAGGCTGTCGGGCGTCACGAGCCGGGTCTCGACGCCGGCGCCGGGGCGCGGGCGGCGCCGGATCTCCGAGAGCTCCACGTCCCCGTAGAGCGAGAGCGCGAGCGTGCGCGGGATGGGCGTGGCCGTCATGGCGAGCAGGTCCGCGCCCGCCCCCTTGCGCCGGAGCGCCGCGCGCTGGTCCACGCCGAAGCGGTGCTGCTCGTCAATCACCGCGAGCGAGAGCGCGGCGAACTCGACGCCCTCGGAGAGGAGCGCCGTCGTCCCGAAGAGCACCGTGAGCTCCCCGCGTGCCGCGGCCATCTCGGCGATGGCGCGCTCGTCGGCCGGCGTGGAGCCGGTCACGAGGGCCCAGCTCACGCGCGCCTCGTCGAGGACGGGGCCGAGCTTCTCGGCGTACTGCCGCGCGAGGACGGAGGTGGGCGCCATGACGGCCGCCTGCGTCCCGGTGTCCGCGACGGCGGCGAGCGCCACGGCGGCGACGGCGGTCTTGCCGGTGCCGACGTCGCCCAGGAGCAGGCGGTTCATCACGCGCGGGGCGGCCATGTCGGCCAGGATCTGGTCGGCGGCGGCGCGCTGCTCGTCGGTGAGCGAGAAGGGCAGCGCGGCGAGAAGCGCGTCCATGTGCGGGCCGGACGTCACGTGCGAGACCGGCTCCACGCCGGCGAGCTCCACGCTCTGGCGGCAGAGCAGCGCGAGCTGCAGGCAGAGGAGCTCGTCGTAGGCGAGGCGGCGGCGGGCGCGCCCCGCCGCGGCGACCGACGTGGGGAAGTGCACCTCGCGAAGCACGCGGGCGAGCGTCATGAGCCCGCGCCGGGCGACGAGGCCTGCCGGGAGCCAGTCGCAGACGTCGCCCACGTCCGCGAGGGCCGCGGCCACGATGCGGCGCATCCACGAGGCGGTGACGCCCTCCCCCACCGGGTGGACCGGCAGCACGCGGGCGTAGCCGCCCGCCCCGGCGGCGGGGCCCAGGACCTCGTGGAACGGGGCCTTCATGCGCTTGAAGCCGTAGGAGAACTCCACCTTGCCGGAGAGGGCGACGCGGTCGCCCACGTGCACCTGCTCGGCGATCCAGGGCTGGCGGAAGAAGGTGGCCACGAGCACGCCCGTCTCGTCCATCACCGAGAGCTCGACGATCTGCATGCGGGGGCGCGGCCGCTTGAGCTCCACGCGGTCGACCGTCGCCACGATCGTGGCGTCCGTCCCCACGTCCGCGCGGGCGATCTTGGTCACGCGCGTGAAGTCGAGGTAGCGGTGCGGCACGTGCAGCATGAGGTCGCGCACGCGCGCGAGCCCCAGGCGGCGCAGCGCCTCCTCGCGCGCGCCCGAGACGTAGCGCAGTCGCGACACAGAGTCAGAGAGGGCGCAGGTTCTCTGCACCCTCTCCGCAGCTGCCGGTATGGACGGTCGCGCCGCCAAGGGGCCTACTCTATGGAGAAGATCACCGGGTAGAGGGGCTGCTCGCCGCGGTGCGGGTCGACCTCGAGGTCGGGCTGGGCCTCCTCGATGGCGGCGACGAGCGCCTCGAAGGCCTCGTCGTCCATGTCCTGGCCGGCGAGGATGGTGAGCGAGTCGCCCTCCTCCTCGTCCTGCATCTTGGCGATGAGGTCGAGCGTGACCTGCTCCACGGAGGAGCCCACCACGTCGATGGAGTCGTCCTGGATGCCCATGACGTCGCCCGCGTGGATGGGGCTGCCGTCGGCGGCCTGCGAGTCGCGCACGGCGGTGGTGACCTCGCCGCCGCGGACGTCGGCGATGGCCTCGGTCATGGCCTCGACGTTGTCCTCGAGCGTGCCCTCCGGGTCCACGACGAACATCGCGGAGAAGCCCTGGAGCACGGTCTTGGTGGGGACCACGGCCACCTTCGAGCCCTCGCAGGCCGAGGCCGCGGCCTCGGCGGCCATGCGGATGTTGCCGTTGCCCGGCAGGACGATCACGTTCTCCGCGTTGACCTCCTCGATGGCGGTGAGGATGTCGGCCGTCGACGGGTTCATCGTCTGGCCGCCGGAGACCACCACGTCGACGCCGAGGGAGCGCAGGATCTCCTCCTCGCCCGAGCCGGCGGCCACGGCCACGAAGCCGAGGGCCTTGCGCGGCCTGTCCTTCTCGGCCTCGCCGGCCTGGTCGGCGGCGATCTTGGCGGTGCGGTCGTGGGACTCCATGTCCATGTTGTGAATGAAGACCTCGTAGACCTGGCCAAACTGGAGCATGTACTCGAGCACGCGGTTGGGCTCGTTGGAGTGCACGTGCACCTTGAAGTCGGGGTAGGCGCCCACGATGAGCTCGCAGTCGCCGAGCGTGGCGAGGTAGGCCAGAGACGCGTCGACGTCGAAGTCCTTCTCGGCCTTGAAGAGGAACTCGTTGCAGTAGCGGAACTCCGAGCCCTCCCAGTCGTCGTTGAGCTCGATCTGGACCTTGGCGGAGACGTCGGCCTTGGCGTCGACCGTGGTCTTGAAGTCGGTGAGCTCGCCGGCCTTGCCGGTGGCGGCGTTCACGAAGGCCTCGAGGAACGTGGCGAAGCCGAAGGCGCCCGAGTCCACGACGCCGTTCTCCTTGAGGACGGGCAGGAGCTCGGGCGTGCGGGCCACGGACTCGTAGGCCTCGACGACGAGGGCGTCGAGCATCTCGTGGCAGGTGAGGTCGCGGCGCTTCTCGAGCTGGTCGGCCTTGGCCGAGACGTCGCGCAGGACCGTGAGGATGGTGCCCTCGACCGGCTTGCGGACGGCCTTGAAGGCCACCTTCACGCCGCGCCGCCAGGCGTGCGCGATGTCGCCGGGCGTGGGGTGGTCCTGGTTCTTCGCGTCGCAGAGGCCCTCGGCGATGCCGCGCAGGATCTGGCTCGTGATGACGCCCGAGTTGCCGCGCGCGCCCATGAGCGAGCCGTGGGTGATCGCCTTGGCGATGTCGTCGATCGTGGCGCTCGCGGGGAGGGCCTCGACCTCCTTGACCACGGTGTTGAGCGTGAGGGACATGTTCGTGCCGGTGTCGCCGTCAGGGACCGGGAACACGTTGAGCTTGTTGATCTCCTCCGCACGGTCGGCCACGACCTTCGCGGCGACGGGGAAGCAGGTGCGGATGACGGTCGAAATCATCTTGGGGTACCTCGGTTCTTCTCGACGGGGGCGCCTAGCGCGCGTTGCGCAGTCCCACGATGTGCACCTTCACGTCAACGTTCTCGAGCTCGGCGATCTGCTTGAGCAGGAACTTGACCGAGCTCGTGAGGTTGCCCACGACGGAGGACATGTTGACGCCCTGCTCCACGATCACGTGGAGGTCCACGGCGACGCGGCCGCCCGCGGAGGCGACGTCGATGCCCTTCCTCAGGCGGAAGGACGGCAGCAGGCGGGCGACGCCGGCCTGCTCGTCAATCTCGGCCATGCCGACGACGCCGTAGCACTCGAGCGCGGCGTAGCCGGCGAGGTCGGCGATGCAGTCGTTTGACACCCTCAGCGTTCCCGGAACGACACCAGACATGCGGTCTCCTCTCGCTGGCAGGAAGTGCTCCTTATCGGAATCCATCTGATTATAGCGCGGGCGAGAAGAACGCGGGGGCGCGGGCGAGTGGGCGCCGACCGGAAACGTCGCCCTTCGATTTGCAAGTTCAGCGAGACACCTCCCAGACTCATCGAAACATGTCTCGCTGAGTCCGGGAACCATCACCCCTCGGGGGCCGGAGAGGCCGGCCCGCGAACCGAGGAGGCGACATGCCGAAG
>NZ_JBQXES010000032.1:0-11806 GCF_052599055.1 Thermophilibacter sp. ZX-H3
GGACAGGCACTTTTGCATGGTTTGCCCGTGCAAAAGTGCCTGTCCCCTTTGCACGCCTGGCGCCAGTGGCACGCCAGATAAGCCTGACGCCGTTGGCACGTCACTCCATCGGGAGGATGACGTCCAGGCGGAAGACGCCGCCCTCGGCCTCGGCGGAGAAGGACCCGTCGTAGCGCTCGGCGATCTGCCGCATGGAGCGGGTGCCAAAGCCGTGCGACGCGCGGTCGGCCTTGGTGGTCTCGGGCATGCCGTCCGCGGAGAAGCGCCGCTCGCCCGCGTAGTAGTTCTCCACGTGGATGGAGACGCCGCCCATCGCGCGGCGCACCACGAGCGAGATGCTCCTCCGCGCGGGGTCGTCCAGCTCGCTCACCGCCTCGATCGCGTTGTCGAGCGCGTTGCCAAAGAGGGCGTAGAGGTCCGCCGGGGCCATGAACCCCAGCGCGGCGCCGTCGGCGATGCAGGTGAGCGTGATGCCGCGTCGCTCGCAGACGAGGCTCTTCTCGGTGAGGATGGTGTCCAGTGCCTCGTTGCCCGTGGCAACGGCGGAGTCGTAGATGGAGACCTCGCGCGCCAGGTCGTCGAGGGCGGAGCGGTCCACGACGGCCCCGCCGTCTGCGAGGGAGCGAATCTGGTGCCGCAGGTCGTGGCACTTGATGTTGATGGCGTCGATGCTCTCCCGCGAGAGGGCGAGCTGCCGCTCCCGCTCGGCTATGAGCCGCGACGCCGTGGCCTGGTCGCGCTCCACGCGCACGCGGTAGAGCAGCTGATACTCGATCCACAGGGTTGCCACGCACGCGATGCCGTGGAACAGGCGCAGCGCCACCACGTACCCAAGCGTCAGCCCCTCCCCGGTGAGCGCCTTGACCATGACGTCGAAGCCGATGATCACAAGGCTCACCACGGGCATCATGGCGAGCATCGAGTGGTTCTCCATCTGCACGAGCCCCTCGTGGTCGATGCGCCGCGCCAGCAGGAGGTACGTGGCGAGAAACACGAGCGTCAGGCAGACGAGGTCGTTCGTGAGATAGAAGGCCGGAGCCGACGGATTGGCCCCGGCCGCCCGCGCCACGCTCGCCACGAGCTCGGTGGCGCCGGTCGCGAGGTTCTGGGTCGTGTAACCGGCCGTCACGCAGAAGAGCGCCACCCAGACGGAGGCGTCAAAGAGCAGCATCACGGCCCCCACGCACGCCGCGAGGATGAGCGTGAAGGCGCCGAACTGCAGGAGGTAGCCCATGGCGGGGGAGACGGCGCCCACGGACAGCGCCGTGCTGAGCAGGGCGAGAAAGACGACGGCCACGGCCCCGACGATCGCAAGGCAGCGCGCCGCAAAGTGCGGGCGCGGAGGCAGCCCGCGTGCGAAGAGGCCGATGCCGCCCACGATGCGCACGCAGATGAGGACGACGGACACGATTCCCAGCGCGATGGTCGCGGGGCTCATTGAGGCCCCGGCCCCGCCGAGGCTCGTCCCCATCCAGGCGACGGCGTCGCCCATCACACGCTCCCGCCGGCAAAGCGCGCGAGCGCCTCGAGCGCGGCCTTCTTGCGCGTGCGGGAGAAGGCGAGCTCGGTGCCGTCGCTCATGGTGACGCCGCTCCCGCGCACGAGGCTCACCTGCCCCATGTTGATGAGGTGGCTCGCGGAGATGCGGCAGAACCGCTCGCCGAGCCGCTCCTCCTCGGCCGTGAGCGACCCGCGTACGCGAAGCGGCTCCGCCTGCCCGGCTACATGCCAGTAGAGGTCGTGTCGGAGGATCTCAACGTAGATGATGTCGCGAACGGGGACGATGCGGGTGCCGTCCGCCGTGGGGATGGAGACGGCGGTGTCCGCGTTGCGCCCCATGACGCGCATCGCGCGGCCCATACGCAGGGCAAAGTCCTCGTAGGTCACGGGTTTGACCATGAAGTCGAGCGCGTCAACCGCATAGCCGCGCACGGCGTACTGTGCGAGGTCGGTCACAAAGACGATGGGCGTGACCTCGTCGGTCTGGCGCATGATCTCGGCGGCCTCCATGCCGTTGATGCCGGGAAGGCCGATGTCCAGAAACACGATGTCGGCCGTGTGCCGCCCGTCCAGAAACTCGAGCGCGGACCCCAGGGCCTCAACCGAGAAGGACGCGCCGACCTCGCGGCCATAGCGCGCGAGGTAGGAGCGCAGGGCGTCGGCGGCCCGCGGGTCGTCCTCCACGATGAGCGCTCGGTACGTCACGTTCTTCTCGCCCTCCGTTGGTCAACTGAGTCATGTGCCTTGCATTTTAAGTCAACCGTCAGGCCGCCGCGCGCCGTCGCGCATAGCATCGCGCTCAGGATAGGGCCCCGCATGGGGCGAGAAGAACCCCGAGGAAGGGAAGGAAATGGAGGAGAAGAACCAGGCAAAGGCCAAGGTGCCGCGCCGGCCCAACCGGCTGTTGCTGGTGCTCGTGTGTGCGGTGATCGTGGTCGCCGTCTCGGTGAACGTCCTGCTCATCGGCGTCGTCTCGCCGTACTTTGGCATCATCGGGACGTTCACCTCGGGCGCGCCCGAGTCCCAGGAGATCGACGAGGCGAGCGAGGCCTCGGCGGCCATGACGCAGGAGGTCGAGTCCGAGGGCGTCATCCTGCTCAAGAACGAGGGCGACGCCCTGCCGCTCTCCGGAGACGGCAAGGTCAACGTGCTCGGCTCGTCTTCCGAGCACTTCGTCTACGGCGGCACCGGCTCGGGTTCGGGTGACTCCGAGAACGTCGTCACGTTCCTGCAGGGGCTCGAGAACGCAGGCCTAACGCCCAACCCGGAGCTCGTGCAGTTCTACCAGGAGAACTCCGTCGCCCGCGTCGACATGGGCATGGCGGGCACCGACTGGGGCATCTACGAGCTCCCCGCAGCCGACTACGACCAGGCGCTCGTCGACTCTGCGCGCGCCTACTCCGACACCGCCGTCGTCGTGATCTCGCGCATGGGCGGCGAGGGCTCCGACCTGCCCATGGACATGGAGGGCTACACCGGCGGTGCCGCGGGGCAGAGCTACCTTGAGCTCACGCAGGACGAGAAGGACCTTCTCGCCCTCGCGGAGGAGAACTTCGGAACCGTCGTGGTCGTCCTCAACGCGGCCAACCCCATGGAGCTGGGCTGGATCGAGGACGAGGGAGTGGACGCCGCCGTCTGGGTGGGCTTCCCGGGCAGCCGTGGCTGCAACGCCATCGGCGACGTGCTCGCGGGCAACGTGAACCCCTCCGGACGCACCGTGGACACCTTCGCCTACGAGGTGGAGAGCGCTCCGAGCTACTACTCCTTCGGCGACTACGACTACACCAACGCCTACTACGCCAACACCACGCTCTTCGCGGGAACCGGCACGGCCGCGGTGGGAGATGACCCGTACCACTACGTCGACTACGTCGAGGGCATCTACGTGGGCTACCGCTACTACGAGACGGCGGCAGCGGACGGCTTCATCGACTACGACTCCACCGTCCAGTACCCGTTTGGCTACGGCCTCTCCTACACGACGTTCGAGAAGCGCATCGCCGACTTTCGCGACGACGGCACCACCGTCTCTATGGACGTCGAGGTGACCAACACCGGCGACGTGGCGGGCAAGGACGTCGCCCAGGTCTACTACACCGCCCCCTATACCCCCGGCGGCATCGAGAAGAGCGAGGTCGTGCTCGCTGGCTTCGAGAAGACCAAGCTGCTCGAGCCCGGAGAGTCCCAGACGCTTACGATCGAGTTTGCGCGCGAGGACATGGCAAGCTACGACTACCTGGGCATCAAGGCCGAGGGCGGCGCCTACGTGCTCGAGGCGGGCGACTACGAGATCAGCCTGCGCAACAACAGCCACGACGTGGTTGACTCTCGTACCGTGACCGTTGGGCGCGACTATGTCTACAACGACGAGGGTGATGGTGCCCGCTCTACCGACAAGGTCGCCGCAACCAACCGCTTTGACGACGTGAGCTTTGGCGAGGACATCACGTACGTGAGCCGCGCCGACTGGGCCGGCACCATGCCCACGGAGCGTGCGCCGCAGAGCCGCGAGGCCTCCGACGAGCTCGTCGCCGCGCTGGAGGGCGAGCCGCTCGAGGCGGGCGAGGGCGAGGACATCACGTTTGCCAACCATGGCCTCAAGCTCGCGGACATGAAGGGTCTCGACTACGACGACCCGCAGTGGGATCAGCTCCTCGAGCAGCTCTCTGTCAACGACATGGTGTTGCTCGTGGGCAACGGCGGCTGGGAGACCATGGCCATCTCCTCGATCGACAAGCCCTACCTCAAGGACTGCGACGGTCCCGCCGGCATCAACAACATCATGGCCAATATGCTCCAGGGCGTGCAGGGCAACCAGTTCACGGCTCAGAGCGTGCTCGGCTACACCTGGAACCGCGAGCTTGCGCAGCGCATGGGCGAGACCTTCGCCAACGAGGCGATCGCCTACGGCATCTCCGGCGTGTACGCTCCGGCGGTCAACATCCACCGCTCGCCCTTCTCGGGACGCAACTTCGAGTACTTCTCCGAGGACGGCCTGCTCTCCGGCGAGATGGTCGCCGCAGAGCTGACGGGCATCCAGTCAAAGGGCATCTACTGCTACACCAAGCACTACGCGGTGAACGACCAGGAGACCAACCGCGACGCCGGCGGCCTGGCGACGTGGCTGAACGAGCAGGCCATGCGAGAGGTCTACCTGCGCGGTTTTGAGATCGCCGTCAAGGAGGGCAAGTCCACCGGCATGATGAGCTCCTTCAACCGCATCGGCGCCACGCCGGCCGCCGAGAGCCGGGAGCTCCTCACGGGCGTGCTTCGCGACGAGTGGGGCTTCGAGGGCTGCGTCATCACCGACTGCGTCATGGCCTGCTCCACGCAGGACCCCGACCGCGCGCTGCGCGCCGGCAATGACCTGCAGCTCACCATCCTTGCCCAGCTCCAGATGGACTCCGACACCACCGATACCGTGGCCGGGCACCACGCGCTACGCCAGGCGAGCCACAACATCCTCTACATGATCGCCAACAGCGAGGCGCTCTCGCGCGCCGACTACGGGATGCACCCCATCATGATTGGCATCATCGTCGTGGACGTGGTTCTCGTTGCCCTGTTTGCGCTGTACTTCTGGCGTCGCCACGTGGGCATGGTCCGCTGGCGCGAGGCCGGCAAGCCCAAGGGCTGGCTTGCCCGCAAGCTCTCCCGCTCCGAGTCCTAGCAAAGGCGGCAGGGTCAACCGTCAGGTTTTGGGCACACGTCCCCTTTGCACGCCTGACGCCGCCCTAGCCCAGCGGGAGCATGACGTCAAGGCGGAACACGCCGTCCTCGTAGCCCATGGCGAGCGTGCCGCCGTAGCGCTCGGCGATGGCGCGCATGGAGCGGGTGCCAAACCCGTGGTTAGCGCGGTCGTCCTTGGTGGTCGCGGGCAGCCCGTCCGCCAGGAGACGCGGCGCCGCGGGGGCGTAGTTCTCAACGTGCACGGACGCCACGCCCGCCACGGCGCGCACGGAGAGCGTGACCGAGCGGTGCGCCGGGTCGCCGATGGCGCCCGCCGCCTCGATCGCGTTGTCGAGCGCGTTGCCGAAGAGCGCGTAGAGGTCCGCCGGGGCGAGCGCGGCAAGCGCCGAGCCGTCCGCCATGCATGTGAGCGTTATCCCGCGTTGCTCACAGACGAGACCCTTCTCGGTGAGTATGGTGTCCAGGGCCTCGTTTCCCGTCTGCACGGTCGAGTCATAGACGCTGACCTCGCGCTCGATGTCGCTGAGTACGCCGGCGTCGACGGAGGGACCGCTCCCGGCAAGCGTGCGAATCTGATGCTTGATATCGTGACATTTGATATTGATGGCCTCTATGTTCTCCCGGCTCATGCGGTACTGGCGCTCGCGCTCGGCGAGCAGGTGCTCGGCGGTGGCCATGTCCTGCTCGAGGCGACGGCGGTAGAGCAGAACGTACTCCATGGAGAGCGTGAAGACGCATGCGAGCGCGTGAAATACCCGCAGCACCACGACGAACCCCAGCTCGAGGCCACGCTCGAAGAGCAGCTTGATCGTGAGGTCAAACCCGATGACCACCAGGGACACCACCGCCATCATGGCCAGCATCGAGCGGTCCTCAACCTGCGCCAGGCCCTCGCCACTGATCTTGCGCCCCACGAGCAGGTGGCACGGCACAAAGACGGCAACGGCGGTGAGCGCCCACGCGCCCAGGGCGACCAGGGGGTCCCGCGGGTCGGCGCCAACAAGCGGGAGCAGCGCAAAGACCAGCTCGCCGGTTCCCGAGGCGAGGTTCTGCACGGTATAGCCGGCCGTAGAGCAGAAGAGCGCCACCCATACGCTTGCCTCAAAGAGCGCATACACGCTCGCCGTGCAGGCGAGAAGGACCATCGAGAAGAGCGTGAGCTGCAGAAGCGCTGAGCCAACGGGCCCGGGGTCGGGCACGGTGAGGCCGGCTGCCACGAATGCCGCCACGCCTGACGCCAGTGGCACGCTCGTCCCCTCTGCACGGTCGACGCCCTCAGTCTAGCGGTTGCGGAGGGTTTCGAGCGAGCCGAGGATCCCGCGGCTGATGTGCAGCTGCGTGCGGTACCAGAGGTCGCCCTTCTTCCAGTGCATCGCGCGGTTCATGTAGAACGCGCCGTAGAGGTCGCGCTGGAAGAGCAGCTCCGCCTCCTCGCGGCGCAATCCTCCCGCGAGCATGTAGAGGGGCACCGAGCTGTCGTGCTCGATGAGGTAGATGCGGTGGATCACGTGCTCGGCGAGCGTTGCGTCCGTGAGCAGCGGCAGGTACTTCTCGTCGTTTGCCAGGCGCTGGCAGGTGGGCAGCAGGCTCTCGTGGTCGCGCAGCTCGTCAGGACTTCTCAGCGCCGCCACCGCCTCCAGCCGCTCGAGCAGCGCAAGGCCCGCGCTCTCGCCGCGCACGTTGTTCGCCACGTCAAAGGCGTCGTCCACGAGCAGGTCAACCACGTCCATGATGCCGCCGAAGTGCCGGTAGAACGTGGCGCGCGTGACGTCGGCGCGGCGACAGAGCTCCGCCACGGTTATGTCGTTGAAGCCTTTCTCTCCAAGTAGCCCAAGAAGGGCGTCCTTGAGCGCCTCGCGCGTGAAGCGCACCCGACGATCGTCCTGTTTTGCCATGGACCCTCCCTCGTGAGGCAAGTCTGCCATCCCCGAGATGAGACACCTTCCGCAAATCCGTCAACAAACGGACGGCGTCGGCAAAGGTGTCCGACTGGGCCCTCCGACGGAGACGTAGCCTCTTCCTAGAGGGATTGCAGTCTCGTTATGAGAAGAACGGAGGAGAGCAGTCATGCTAGAGATCGATCTTGAGGACGTCTACGCGGTCCTCGCTCTGTGCGTGCCATATCTCGTGGTCATCGGCGTCGCCCTCGTGGCGATGGTGGTGGCCATGGTCGTGGCGCGCAGGCAGCCCAAGCCCAAGAGGTTCCTCGTGCGCGCCCAGGCGGCCATCGCGTGCGTGCTCGTGGTTGCCGCGTCGGTGACGGCGATGTGCTTCGGCCCCCTGGCCACGCTCATCGGCCTGGCAACGAGCCCGGCGCTCACGGTCTCCGAGGAGACCACGGAGGAGGCCCAGGCCCTCACCGAGGAGATCACGGGCGAGGGGTTTGTCCTGCTTGAGAACGATGGCGCCACGCTGCCGCTGGCGTCGGGCGCGAAGGTCAACCTCTTTGGCTACGCCTCCGAGAACCCCGTCTACTCCGGTGTGGGCTCCGGCGGAATCAATGACCTCTACGAGAAGGTCTCCATCAAGGACAGCCTCGTCAATGCCGGAATCGAGTACAACGAGGAGCTGAGCCAGTTCTACGCGGACTTTGGCGCGGGCCCCGAGGTGAGCGAGCTCTCCCAGAGCTGGGATCTGCCGCAGCCCACCGTTGACGCGTACTCCGACGAGCTTCTCGCCAACGCGCGCTCGTACTCCGACACCGCCGTCATCGTGATCTCCCGCCTGGCGGGCGAGGGCCACAACGACATGCCTGTCGACATGACGACCGTCCCCTACGACAACAACTCCGACGAGTATGCGGACTTCGAGGCCGGCGACCACTTCCTGCGCCTCTCCCAGACCGAGAAGAACATGGTCGAGATGGTCTGCGAGAACTTCGACAAGGTCATCGTGGTCTACAACGGCTCCAACCCGATGGAGCTCGGCTGGGTCGAGGACTACGACCAGATCGGTGCCGTCATCTGGGCCGCCGGTCCCGGCAACACCGGCTTCAACGCGCTCGGGCGGATCCTTACCGGCGAGGTCAACCCCTCCGGCCGCACGCCCGACACCTTTGTCTACGACATCACCGAGACACCCTACTGGAACAACGCCGTCAAGGCCGACTACACCAACATGGAGGACATGGGCGTCGAGGGCATGAACAACGGCGTGCCCCAGATGTACTACCCGGCCTATATCAACTACGCGGAGAGCATCTACGTGGGCTACAAGTACTATGAGACGGCCTACGCCGAGGCCCAGGCTGGTCGCATGGACTTTGACTACGACACCACCGTCCAGTACCCGTTTGGCCACGGCCTCTCCTACACCACCTTCGAGCAGTCCATGAGCGACCTGACGGTCGACGGTGACACCGTGCGCTTTGACGTTACCGTGACCAACACCGGCGACGTGGCCGGCAAGGACGTGGTCGAGGTCTACTACAACCCGCCCTACATTGACGGAGGCATCGAGAAGGCCGCCGCAAACCTCGCCGCGTACGAGAAGACCAAGCTTCTGGAGCCGGGCGACTCCCAGACGATCAGCTTCGAGCTTGACGTCGAGGACATGGCGTCCTTCGACGTGGACGGCCGCGGCTGCTACGTGCTCGATGCGGGGGAGTACGAGGTCTCCATCCGCGCGAACAGCCATGACGTGCTGGACAGCCGGTCCTTCTCGCTTGCCGAGACGGAGGCCTTCGACGGGTCCAACCCGCGCGAAGACGACGCGACCGCTGCCGAGGCGCGCTTCGAGGACATTGCCGGCGACGTGACGTACCTCTCCCGCGCGGGCGGCTTTGCGAACTACGACGAGGCGTGCGCCCCCGCCGCCAGCACCGAGATGACGGACGAGCAGCGCGCCGAGTATCACCTCAACTCAAACTTTGACTACACCACGTACCTGGACCCCACGGCGGAGATGCCCGCGACCGGCGAGAAGAACGGCCTTACCCTGGCCGATCTGCGCGACGCCGACTACGACGATCCGCGCTGGGACCAGCTCCTCGACCAGATGACCGTGGACGAGATGGTGGAGCTCATCTCCATGTCCGGCTACCAGACGCCCGCCGTGGACTCCGTTGGCAAGGTTCAGACCATCGATGCCGACGGCCCCACCGCCATCAACCAGAACTTCACCGGCGAGGGCTCCATCGGCCTGCCCATTCCCGTGGTGCTTGCCTCGACGTGGAGCCCTGACCTGCAGTATCGCTACGGCGAGATAATGGGCCAGATGTGCCGTGAGATGGGCATCGAGGGCTGGTACGCCCCCGGCGTGAACATCCACCGCTCCGCCTTCGGCGCGCGCAACTATGAGTTCTACTCCGAGGATGGCACCATGTCCGGCCTCATTGCAGCCCACGCCGTGAGCGGTGCCAAGTCCAAGGGCGTCTACGCCTACGTCAAGCACTTCGCCCTTTACGACGGCAACGCCAAGATGGTCTGCGTCTGGGCTGACGAGCAGGCCATGCGCGAGGTCTACCTGCGCGCCTTCGAGATTCCCGTGAAGGATGCCGGCGCTAATGCCGTCATGGTGTCCTGGAACTTCCTCGGCACCAGGTGGGCGGGCGAGGACTCCGAGCTCATGAACGGCGTCCTGCGCGACGAGTGGGGCTTCCGAGGCATGGCGCTCACGGACTTCTTCCGCAACAACGGCCACGGCTTCATGAACGCGGATGCGGCGCTCGCCAACGGCGTGGACGCGATGCTCTCCACCTACGGCGGCGGCCCCAACGTGCCCGCTGACGTGACCGATGCCTCTACGGTGGCCTACATGCGCCAGGCGAGCAAGAACATCATGTACACGGTGGTCTCGAGCTGGGCGTACGAGGACGGTGCGGCCGAGACGGGCCTGGCCGGGTGGCAGATCGGCGCCATCGTGGCGGATGTCGTGGTCGCTGCGGTGCTCGTCGGCTGTGAGGTCGCCGTGCTGCGCAGCTACCGCAGGCGACTTGCGGCCTAACTCCTCCAGACGCGGTCGCTGCTGATAGTGGGCCCGCAGCCTTCCCTCTGGGCTGCGGGCCCGTTCGGTCGCGTGCCACTGGCGTCAGGCGTGCAAAGGGGACAGGCACTTTTGCACGGATGAACCGTGCAAAAGTGCCTGTCCCCTTTGCACGCCTGACGCCCACGGCGTGGGGCGAGAAGAACCTGTGGGGCGAGGTCTGGCGTCCGGCGGCCCGGGTATACTGGGAGGTCAGTATCCCGCCCATCGGAGGTCGCATGGAATCGCTGTACACCAAGTACCGTCCGCAGACGTTTGAGCAGGTCGTGGGCCAGGGCCATGTGGTCGAGACCCTCAAGCGCGCCGTGCTCGAGGGGCGCACGAGCCACGCGTACCTCTTCTGCGGCCCGCGCGGCACCGGCAAGACCACGATGGCGCGCATCCTCGCCAAGGCCCTCATGTGCGAGCGCGGCCCGGCGGCCCTGCCCGACGGCACCTGCGAGCAGTGCCAGCTCATCGCGTCCGGCGAGCACCCTGACGTCATCGAGCTCGACGCCGCGTCCCGCACGGGCGTGGACAACGTCCGCGAGGAGATCATCTCCCGCGTGAGCTATGCCCCCACGCGCGGCCGCTGCAAGGTCTACATCATCGACGAGGTCCACATGCTGACCACGGCGGCGTTCAACGCGCTGCTCAAGACGCTCGAGGAGCCCCCCGAGCACGTGGTCTTCATCATGTGCACCACTGACCCGCAGAAGATCCTGGCCACCATCCTCTCCCGCGTGCAGCGCTTTGACTTCCACGCAATCGGCAACGAGGAAATGCAGGCGCACCTGGCCTACGTCTGCGGCCAGGAGGGCTTCACCTACGACGAGCGCGCGCTCGAGCTCATCGTGCGCCACGCGCGCGGCGGCATGCGCGACGCGCTCACCACGCTCGAGCAGCTCTCCGTCTTCGGGGCGGGGGAGATAAGCCTTGCCGCCGCGTCCGACTTCCTGGGCGAGGTCTCGGGCTCCGTGCTGGGGCAGGTGTCCCGCGCGATGGCGCACCGAGACGTGGCGGCACTCTTCTCCGAGGTGGCGTCGCTCGCGGAGGCGGGGCGCGACCTCCTGCAGTTCACGCGCGAGCTCGCCGCGCACGTCCGCGACGTCTACGTGGTCTCGGTGGTGCCGAGCGCCGACGACGTGGTGAGCGCGCGGGGGGAGGAGCTGGACTCCCTTCGCGGCGAGGCCGCCGCGTTTGGCGCGCCCGACCGCCTCTCGCGGGTCCTGACCATCCTGGGCGAGGCGTCGAGCGAGATGCGCACCGCCCCCAACCAGCGCCTCGTTCTGGAGATCGCCTTCACGAGGATCGCCCGCCCGGACTCCGACCTCACGCTCGAGTCCCTGGCCGAGCGCGTGGCCGACCTCGAGCGCCAGGTGGCGATCCTCTCCGCTCCGGGAGCCCGTCCCGCACCGATTTCAGCTGGCGAGAAGAACGTCGACCCCGCGCCCGCCCCTCAGCCCCAACCCCAGACGGAAGCCGTCCCGGAGCCGACCGCCGAGAGGGGCGGCGAGCCCGTGGCCGCCCCGGCGCCCGAGCGGCCGACGACCTCCCGACCCGAGGAGGCTCCGGCCGTCGCAGCTGGTCCCGCCGCGCCCTCGCCCAGCGCGAGTCGCGCAGCGAGCGAGGAGCGTAGCGACGAGCGCCGAGC
>NZ_JBQXES010000033.1:0-10691 GCF_052599055.1 Thermophilibacter sp. ZX-H3
GTCAGGCTTATTTGGCACGTCAATCAGACGTGCCAAATAAGCCTGACGCCAGTGGCGCGCCCCCGCCCTGCTACAGGACCGTGACCTCGGCCTCCTCGCAGTACTTCTTGAAGTGCTCGGTGAGGTTGCCGTCGGAGACGACGTAGTCGACGTCGGCAAGGTCGCAGATCTTGAAGGTGCTCCGCTGCCCGAGCTTGGAGGAGTCCATCAGCACCACGGTCTTCTCGGCATGCGCGATGAGCGCGCGCTTGAGGGCGGCCTCGTCGTCGGACCCGCAGGCGAACCCGGTCGCGGACTGGAAGGACGTCACGCCCAGGAACAGCAGGTCAAAGCTCAGCGACCCCACGTCCTCGACGGTCTTGCTCCCGTTGAGGCTCATGCTGTAGCGGTTGAGGCTGCCGCCGACCATGATGGTGCGGACGCGCTCGAGGCGGGCGAGCTCGGCGGCGCAGGTGAGGCTGTTGGTGAACGCGAGCGTGCGCACGTCGTCGAGCTCGCGGGCGAGCGCCGTGGTGGTGGACCCCGAGTCGAGGAAGATCGTGCTGTCCGGGCGGACGAGCCCCTTGGCCTTGCGCGCGATCGCGGCCTTCTCCTCGACGTTTCTCGTGCTGCGGTTGAGCAGGAGGTCGTCGGTCCCCACCACGTACTCCACCGAGCGCGCCCCGCCATGGGTGCGCACGATGAGGCGCGCGTCGTCGAGCGCCTTGAGGTCCGTGCGCAGCGTCATCTCGGAGACGCCGGGAAACGCCTTCTTGATCTGGCCGAACGTCACGCTGCCCTCGGAGTTCACGAAGAGCACGATCCCGTCGCGCCGCTCCTTCATCGATGAGCTCATGGCTGGACTCGCTTTCACCGCATGGTTCCCTGCTTGGCATGGTAGCGCGAGCGAGCGGGGCATGCCACTGGCGTCAGGTTTATTTGGCACGCCAAATAAACCTGACGCCAGTGGCGCGGCGTGCTACTCGGCCCAGTGCTCGAGCAGGTAGCGCTCGGCCGCGGGGCACCAGAGGCCGCGGTTGGCCTCCACGATGTCGGCGAGGCCCGCGAAGCGCTCGTCCTTCTCTGCGGCGGCGCGCAGGTCCTCGAGCGCCGTCAGGGGCATGCTGACGTGCGTGTAGATGAGCTTCTTGCCGCCGGGGATCTTGGGCAGGTTGAGCGTGGTCTCCGCCGCGGCGTCAAGGCCGCCCACGTGGGTCACCATGACGGAGGGGTCCACGCGTCCGGCGGCGGTGAGCTCGAGCGACTCGACCATGTCGTCGGTGTTGCCGCCCGTCGTGCCCATCACGTGATGGGAGCCGTAGTGCACCTCGTAGAAGTTCATCTCGGCCTTGAAGTTCTTGTCGGTGGGGCCGGCGAAGAAGTTGAGGCAGCCGTCGCGGCCGAGGATGGCGTCGGAGAGCGTCACGACGGGGGCCACCGGGGCGTAGCAGAGCACGTCGTCGAAGCCCGTGCCGCCGGAGACCTCGAGCAGCGCCGCGACCTGGTCCTCGTACGCCCCGTTGTTGATGAAGACGAGGTCGATGCCCGTCTCGGCCTTGACCTCCGCGGGCGGGAATAGCTCCGCGGCGCGGTCCAGGCGGTCCTGGTTGATGTCGGCCACGCACACGAGCGCCGGGCGACGGTCGCAGTGCAGGGCGTAGGTCAGCGCGCCCAGGCCCATGGGGCCCGCACCCGCCACGATGGCGAGCTTGCCTCCCTCGCGGATGCCCATCTCGTGCGTGTACACGCCCATCTGCGTGTGGTACGCGGCGTGGAAGGCGCCGATCGAGCAGCTCATCGGCTCGGCGAGCGACGCCTGGTAGTAGGCCTCGCCCGTGTACTCGAGCAGGCAGTCGCACTCCATGACCTCGGCGGGCAGGATGCAGTAGGTGGCGTCGCCGCCGCAGAACTCGTAGGAGTAGCCGGGGCTCCACATGGTGCCCTTGTAGTTGAGGGCGGGCTGGATCGTGAACTTCATGCCGGGCTTGAAGCGGTCTGCCCACTTGGCTCCCACCTCGACGATGTCGCCGGCGAACTCGTGGCCCATGATCGCGGGGTGCTCGGCCACGTCCTCGTGGACGCGCTTGTGGTTGACGCCCAGGGTGGCGCACTTGTAAGTGGACATGCAGATGCTGTCGGAGACCACCTTCACCAGAACCTCGTCGTCCTTGATCTGGGGGAGCTCGAACTCGTCCATGCGCAGGTCGTTTGCCGCGTGGAGACGCACTGCCTTAGCCTTCATGATGCAACCTTTCTCTCTCGTGACATTGGTGTCAGGTTCGTTTGGCATGCCGTGCCCCTATAGGGGCTTGATCGTCACCTTGCCCAGGAGCGAGTCGACGAGCTCGCGCTCGGCGGCCTGGGTCCCCGACTGCATGACGTTTGCCGCGCCCGTGGCCATCGCGAGGCGGGCGGTGTCCTCGAGGCCCATCCCGCGCTCCTCCGCGTAGGCGAGCGCCGCGACCACGGAGTCCCCGGCGCCGACCGTCGACCCCACGGGGACCTTGGGCGAGCGGGCGAGAAGGACGTGCTCGGCGTCGGCGATGACGGCACCCGCCCCGCCCATGGAGACGACGACGCGCCCCACGCCGCCCTCGACGAGCGCGCGGGCCTCGGCGGCTATCTCGCCCTCGTCCCCGAGCGTCCGCCCGCAGATCCGGGAGAGCTCGGCGTCGTTGGGCTTGGCGAGGTAGGGGCGTGCCTCGAGGCCCTTGGAGAGGGCCGCCCCGTCCGCGTCGAGGAAGACCTTCGCCCCGGCCCTGGAGCAGGCCCGCGCCCAAGCGCCGTAGGTCCCGACCGGCGCCCCCTTGGGCAGGCTCCCCGAGAGCACCACGATGTCGTCCTTCTCGAGGGCCCCCGCGAGCTTCTCGAGCATCGCGTCGAGCTGGGCGACCGTCGCCTCGGGTCCGGGCTCGTTTATGTCGGTGTGCGTATCGAGCTCGGGGTCGACGACCTTGAGGTTGGTGCGGGTCTCGCCCGAGGCCGCGAAGGCCCAGACGTCGACGCCCTCCTCGGCGAGCAGGGACGAGATCTTGTCGCCGACCGAGCCGCCGAGAAGCGCGAGCGCGCGGCTCCCCCCGCCGAGCTTGGCGATGACCTTCGATACGTTGATGCCCTTTCCGCCCGGGTCCTCGCGCAGGTCGGTGATGCGGTTCACCGCGTCCAGGGCGAATCGCGGGACCGTCGCCGTCTTGTCGAGCGCGGGGTTGAGCGTGACGGTGTAGATCATGCGGCTCTCCTCTCCTTTTTTGTTGCGATGATTACAAGAACTGTCGAAACAAAAGTCAACTAACAGCATAGGACCCTACACTCTGTTGTCAATACAAAAGTGAGAATTTCGTTCTAACAGCCGTTTATCGCTCATTTTCTACCATTGGTCGGTGCTAAGGCGAATCTCAGCACATTATCGAAATGAAAGTCTAGAATCTGAGTCGTTGAAACAAAAGTCATGGGCGCGAGCCCACCCTGTTCAACGCGTCGGCCCGTTGCGACGGGCCTCAAGGAAGGAGGGACCGATGTCAGTACGCGAGGGTCTCTCTCGGTTCGGCAAGTTCCTCAGCGGCATGGTCATGCCCAACATCGGTGCGTTCATCGCCTGGGGATTTCTGACGGCACTGTTCATCGAGACCGGCTGGCTGCCCAACGAGGGGTTCGCGAGCATCGCCAGCCCCATGCTCAGCTACCTGATTCCCGTGCTCATCGCGGCCCAGGGCGGGTACCTCACCGGCGGGGACCGCGGCCGCATCACGGGCGCCATCGCGGTCATCGGCTGCATCGCCGGCGCCCCCGACACCACCATGCTCATGGGCGCCATGGTCATGGGCCCGTTCGCCGGCTGGGTCATCAAGATGTTCGACCGGTTCATGGAGGACAGGACGCCGGCGGGCTTCGAGATGCTGATCGACAACTTCTCCGTCGGCCTCATCGGCATGTTTCTGTCCATGCTCGGCTACATCGCCATCGGGCCGATCATGACCGCGATCCTGGCGGTCCTCATGGGCGGCGTGCAGATCCTCATGCAGTACGGTCTCATGCCGCTGCTCGCGATCTTCATCGAGCCCGCCAAGGTGCTCTTCCTCAACAACGCGATCAACCACGGCATCTTCACGCCCATCGGCATCGCGCAGGCGGAGGAGACCGGCCGCTCGATCATGTACATGCTCGAGGCCAACCCCGGCCCCGGCCTGGGCGTCCTTCTCGCGTACTGCCTCTTCTGCAAGGACGCCAAGACCCGCCAGTCCGCCCCGGGCGCGGTGATCATCCACTTCTTCGGCGGCATCCACGAGATCTACTTCCCGTACGTGCTCATGAACCCCAAGGTCATCATCGCCCCCATCGTGGGCAACATGTGCGCGATCGCGTGGTTCAGCTTCACCGGCGCGGGCCTCACCTCCGCGGCGTCCCCGGGGTCGATCATCGCGTTCCTCTCGATGACGCCCTCGGACCTCATGCTCACCAACATCATCGGCGTCGTCATCGCCGCCGGCGTCTCCTTCGCCATCGCGACGCCGCTCGTCCGCACCATGGCGACCGCCGACCTCGACCAGGCGAGCCAGCAGATGCGTGACATGAAGGGCTCCGCGGAGGCCGCCGTCATCTCCGACACGCAGGGCGGCAAGATCGTCTTCGCCTGCGACGCCGGCATGGGCTCCTCCGCCATGGGCGCGACGCGCTTCCGCAACCGCGTCAAGGCCGAGCGCCCCGACCTCACGGTCGAGCACTCGAGCGTCGACACCGTGCCCTCCGACGCCAATATTGTCGTCTGCCAGCGCGTCCTCTCCGAGCGCGCCCGCAAGAGCGCGCCGCAGGCCCAGATTGTGACGATCGACAACTTCCTCGACGACCCCGCGCTCGACGCGCTCTACACGTCGCTCACGCAGCTCAGCCATGCCGCCGAGCTCATCGAGCCCACCCCGGCCCCGGCGAGCGCGCCCGCCGAGGAGGAGCGCCCGAGCCTGGCCATCGAGCGCGCCGACGTGCGCCTCGGCGTCCCCTCGGTGGGTCGCGAGCAGTGCATCCGCGACTCCGGCGCCCTGCTCGTCCAGCGCGGCTGCGTGAGCGAGCCCTACGTCGACGCCATGGTGGAGCGAGACCGCCTCACGAGCGTGTACATCGGCATGGGCATCGCCATCCCGCACGGCACCAACGACGCAAAGGAGGCCGTCGAGAAGACCGGCGTGGTGCTGCAGCAGTACCCCGACGGCGTCGACTTCGACGGGGAGAAGGCCTACCTCGTCTTCGGCATCGCCGGCAAGGGGGAGGAGCACCTCGAGGTGCTCGCCAACATCTGCCGCATCCTCGAGGACGAGTCCGTGCTCGAGAAGATGAAGACCACCGACGACGTCGACTGGGTCGTGGACGTCCTCTCCGGCCGCAGGTAGCGGCGGCGGGGGAGGAGGGCGCGGCGAGGCCAACCTGTGACGTAAGGTCTCGTCGCGCCCGTGATATACTCTTCAGGATATTCTGAGTGACCTTGATTTCTAGCAGCGCTATCTTGTCTTCTGTACGATCGTGCGGGTTACTGGAAGCCCGTGCGGTCCGATGGAATAGGAGGAACGCATGGCAGACAACGTTACGACCACGATTGACAGCGTCGAGGCGCTGCAAGCCCGCATCAAGGAGATGCGTGCCGCGCAGGCCGAGTTCGCTAAGTTCACCCAGGAGCAGGTGGACAAGATCTTCTACGCCGCCGCCATGGCGGCCAACAAGGCCCGCATCCCGCTGGCCAAGATGGCCGTCGAGGAGACCGGCTACGGCATCATGGAGGACAAGGTCATCAAGAACCACTACGCCTCCGAGTACATCTACAACAAGTACAAGGACATGAAGACCTGCGACGTCATCTCCGACGACAAGGCCTTCGGCTACAAGCAGATCGCCGAGCCCATCGGCCTCGTGGCGGCCGTCATCCCGACGACCAACCCCACCTCCACGGCCATCTTCAAGACGCTCATCTGCCTGAAGACGCGCAACGCCATCCTCATCTCGCCGCACCCGCGCGCCAAGGCCTGCACCGCCGAGGCCGCCCGCATCGTGCGCGACGCCGCCGAGGCCGCCGGCTGCCCCAAGGGCATCATCGACTGGATCGACGTGCCGTCCCTCGACATGACGAGCGAGCTCATGCGCTCCGCCGACATCATCCTCGCCACCGGCGGCCCGGGCATGGTCAACGCCGCGTACTCCTCCGGCAAGCCCGCCCTCGGCGTCGGCCCCGGCAACAACCCCGCCATCATCGACGACACCGCCGACGTCGAGCTCTCCGTGAACTCGATCATCCACTCCAAGACCTTCGACAACGGCATGATCTGCGCCACCGAGCAGAACGTGATCGTCCTCGACGGCATCTACGACGCCGTGAAGGCCGAGTTCCAGAAGCGCGGCTGCTACTTCCTCCAGGGCGACGAGATCGCCAAGGTCGGCAACACGGTCATCGTCAACGGCGGCGTCAACGCCAAGATGGTCGGCCAGCCCGCCCCGAAGATCGCCGCGGCCGCCGGCGTGACCGTGCCCGAGAGCACCAAGGTCCTCATCGGCGAGGTCGAGTCCGTCGAGCCCTCCGAGCCCTGGGCCCACGAGAAGCTGACCACCATCCTCGGCATGTACCGCGCCTCCGACTGGGAGGACGCCCTCTCCAAGGCCGAGCGCCTCATCGCCGACGGCGGCTACGGCCACACGAGCTCGCTGTTCATCGACACGCGCGAGACCGAGAAGATGGCCGAGCACGCCAAGCGCATGAAGACCTGCCGAATCCTCATCAACACCCCGGCTGCCCAGGGCGGCATCGGCGACATCTACAACTTCAAGATGGCCCCGTCTCTGACGCTCGGCTGCGGCTCCTGGGGCGGCAACTCCGTCTCCGGCAACGTCGGCCCCCAGCACCTGCTCAACATCAAGTCCGTCGCAGAGAGGCGTGAGAACATGCTGTGGTTCCGTGTCCCCGAGAAGGTCTTCTTCAAGAAGGGCTGCATGCCCGTGGCCCTGCGCGAGCTCTCCGAGGTCTACGGCAAGAAGCGCGCCTTCATCGTCACCGACTCCTTCCTCTACAAGAGCGGCTTCACCAAGAAGATCGAGGAGTCCCTTGACGAGCAGGGCATCGTCTACTCCAGCTTCTGGTCCATCTCCCCTGACCCGAAGCTCCAGGACTGCGAGCGCGGCCTCGAGCAGGTCAAGGCCTTCGAGCCCGACTGCATCATCGCCATCGGCGGCGGCTCCGCGATGGACGCCGGCAAGATCATGTGGATGATGTACGAGCACCCCGAGGCCAAGTTCGAGGACATGGCCATGGACTTCATGGACATCCGCAAGCGCATCTACACCTTCCCCGAGATGGGCGAGAAGGCCTTCTTCGTGGCCATCCCCACCTCCTCCGGCACCGGCTCCGAGGTGACGCCGTTCTCGATCATCACCGACGCCAACACCGGCACCAAGTGGCCGATCGCCGACTACCAGCTCCTGCCCAACATGGCCATCGTCGACACCGACAACATGATGACCCAGCCCAAGGGCCTGACCGCCGCCTCCGGCGTCGACGTCCTCACGCACGCCCTCGAGGCCTACGTCTCCATCATGGCGTCCGACTACACCGACGGCCTCGCGCTGCGCGCCATGAAGCTCGTGCTCAACTACCTCGAGCGCGCCTATGACGACGGCACCGACGTCGAGGCCCGCGACCACATGGCCAACGCGTCCTGCCTCGCCGGCATGGCCTTCGCCAACGCCTTCCTCGGCGTGAACCACTCCATGGCCCACAAGCTCGGTGCCTACCACCACATCGCCCACGGCCTGGCCAACGCCGTCATCCTCACCCGCGTCATGCGCTACAACGCCGCCGAGCGTCCGGTGAAGATGGGCACCTTCCCGCAGTACGACCACCCCAAGACCCTCGCGCGCTACGCCGAGGCCGGTCGCTTCTGCGGCATCCAGGGCAAGGACGACAAGGAGGTCTTCGAGAACTTCATCGCCCGCATCGAGGAGCTCAAGGCCCACGTCGGCGTCCCGACGACCATCGCCGGCTTCGGCGTGACCGAGGAGGACTTCCTCGCCACGATCGACGAGATGTCCGAGAACGCCTTCAACGACCAGTGCACCGGCGCCAACCCGCGCTACCCGCTCGTGTCCGAGATCAAGGAGCTCTACCTCGACGCCTTCTACGGCCGCGAGCCCAGCTCCTACGAGGACTAGTCCCAGCCGGTTCTTCTCGTTGCCCTGAAGGAGGCAGCAATGGAACTTTCTGACAGCAAGCAGGTCATCGTCGAGCGCCACAACAAGGCCGTCTACCTCGATGGCGACCGCATTATCAAGGTGTTCAAGGCCGAGAAGCCGGCCTCCGACATCTTCAACGAGGCGCTGAACATCGCCCGCGTCATCGAGGCCGGCGTGCGCGTCCCCAAGATCCTCGAGGTCTCCCAGGTCGCCGACGGCTCCTGGGCCCTGGCCACCGAGTACGTCGAGGGCGTGACCATGCGCTCCCTCATGGACGCCGCCGAGGGCACCGACGAGTACGACAAGCTCCTCGAGCAGTTCGTGGACTTCCAGATCGAGATCCAGGGCACGCCCGCCCCTGAGCTCCTCAAGGATCAGAAGACCAAGATCGCCGGCATGGTGGGCAAGGTCAAGGAGCTCGACCCGTCCGTGCGCTACGACCTCCAGATGCGTGCCGACCGCATGGGCTCCGGCCGTGCCATCTGCCACTGCGACTTCAACCCCTCCAACGTCATCGTGACCGAGGACGGCACGCTCTACGCCTGCGACTGGACCCACGTCACCCGCGGCCTGCCCGAGGCCGACGCGGCGATGACCTATATCCTCTTCAAGATGTATCACGCCGGTCACGCCGAGAAGTACCTCGACGTGTTCTCCAAGAAGGCCGACGTCGCCAAGCAGAAGGTGCACTACTGGGTGCCCGTCATGGCCGCCGCCGAGCTCTCCCGCGGCCGCAAGGACGCCGAGGAGTTCCTCCGCAGCCAGGTCGACGCCGCGCTCGACATCGACTAGCGGCTCGTCCCACGCACCGCTTCGGGCCCGTCAGCTCCGGCTGGCGGGCCCTTCTCTGTGGCGGGAGCGACGTCCGGGATTTCCGGCCTCCGCCACAAATCGGTCCGCCGCCTCGACGCGCCCTGCCGGCTTGGGCTAAGCTGATATGCGGAAATTGACGTGGAAGGAGCCCCATGCGGAACAAGCGACTCGTCCTGGCTGGCATTGCTCTCGTCGTTCTAGTGGTGGCTGGGGTCTGCGTTGCCGCGTCGCTCGGCGCCTTCAAGTCGGACGCGGAGCGGGCGCAGGACGCGGTCGCCGAGCTCATGGCGTCCTACGTCGTGCCGGTCCCGAACGAGGAGGGCGAGGAGCCCGAGGACGCCGCCTGGCCGGCGGACGACTATGGCGACGCCGCAACGATGGAGGCCCTCGGTCGCTTTGGCGTCGACGCGGACGAGTGGCGCCGCCACTGCCTTGGGAACCTGACGTATGAGGTGGGGGAGGCCCAGGCGGACTCGACGGCCGGGACGGCGACGGTCGGCGTCACGCTCACCAACGCGAGCCTCTCGTCCGCCGTCTCGGCGGCGGGCTCTGACTTCTCCGCCTTCTCGCAGACCGCCGACGCCGAGGCGGCCTATGCGCAGGGTGGCCGCGCGGCGCTCTTCTCGCACCTCGTCGACAGCGTCTATGCGCACCTGGATGCCAACGAGGGCCCCGTCACGACCATGGTGCAGGTGAGCTGCGTGAGAGACGATGAGGGTGTCTGGATCCCACAGGTCGCCGGTGACGCCGCCTTCTTCTCCGCCCTCTACGGCGGCTCGGACGTCCTTTCCGGGCTCGCAGCGCAGCAGTCCTGACGATTGTCGGTGTTTTTTGAGGAGGCGTGCGAGTAGCCGCACAAGCGCACCACTCTTTAGCTGGGGCTCCTTAGCCCCCGAAACGACCACTACAGAGCCGGTCGGTCAAAAACCACCGACAATCAGAGCCTTCGGTAGGTCGCGAAGTCGAACGTGACGCCGTCGGGCGTGACGCCGCCGTCGCGCACCTCGGCGAGCTCCCAGTCGGGGTGCGCGTCGAGGTCGGGGAAGAACGTGTCACTGGGCCGGACGCAGTGATTGCGCGTCACGACGGCCTCGGCGCAATGGGGGAGGAGCAGCCCGTACACCTGCCCGCCACCGATGACCCACGCCTCGTCCTCGTCGGCGACGGCGTCAAGCGCCTCCTCGGCGGAGTGCACGACCTCGACGCCCTCGGGCGAGAAGGACGCGTCGCGCGTGAGCACCACGTTGCGTCGGTTCTTGAGCGGGCGCCCCCCGGGGAAGCTCTCGAGCGTGCGCCGGCCCATGATGACAGGGTGTCCCGTCGTGCAGGCCACGAAGTGCCTCATGTCCTCGCGGTTCTCCACGACCATCCCACCATCGAGCCCAATGCCCCAGTCGTCGCATACCGCCACGATCGCACTCAGCTTGCAGCTCATCTTTCAAACCTTTCTGTGAGGGGTTGGCCCGGCATGTCGCCCCGTGCTCAGACAGCTTCGCCGGGCGTAGGACGCCCGGCTACAGAACTGCGCGCGGGACGACATGCCGGGCCATCAGCTCGGAGAAACGCAGGCGGGAGGGGAGAAGGACATTGTCCCGCCGCGAGTTCTTGCCGCGCCCTCTGCGGCAAGCTGTCTGAGCGCCGGGGCATTGTCCTTCTCCCCTCCCACCGGACGGTCAGACCGCGATCGGGATGTTCTT
>NZ_JBQXES010000034.1:0-8941 GCF_052599055.1 Thermophilibacter sp. ZX-H3
ACCCGTTTCGGACGGATGGGAGCCCCCTGGGGGCCTCATCCGTCCGAAACGGGTCACTCGGCCACAGGGGACGTGCCGGCAAGTCGACGTGACAAAGGCGGCAGGTCGCCTTCGTCACGCCTGCGGGCGGGCGAGAAGGACGTTGAGGTAGAAGACGCCGTCCTGGACGCCGGCGTGGAGGGTGCCGCCGTAGCGCTCGGCGATCTGGCGCATGGAGCGCACGCCGAAGCCGTGGTTCATGCCGTCGACCTTGGTGGTGATCGGCAGGCCGTCGGCCGAGAAGTGCGGCAGGTCGGGGCAGTAGTTCTCCACGCTGACGCCGACCATCGCCCCCCGGCGCTGGACGGAGAGCGTGATGGCCCGACGCTCGGGGTCGGGCAGGTCGCGCACGGCCTCGATCGAGTTGTCGAGCGCGTTGCCAAAGAGGGAGTAGATGTCTGCCGGGGCCATGAAGTCGAGCGCGCTGCCCTCGGCCATCACCGTGAGCACGATGCCGCGGTTGGAGCAGGCGAGGCTCTTCTCGGTGAGGATGGTATCGAGCGCCTCGTTTCCGGTCTCCACCACGGAGTCGTAGACGTTGACCTCGCGCTCGATGTCGGCGAGCACGGCGCCGTCCACCACCGCCCCGCTCTGCGCGAGGTGACGGATCTGGTGCTTGATGTCGTGGCACTTGATGTTGATGGCCTCGATGTTCTCGCGCGAGAGGCGGTACTGGCGCTCGCGCTCGGCCAGAAGGCGCTCGGTCTCGGCGCGCTCGATGTCCGCGTGCTTGGCGTAGAGCAGCTCGTACTCGGCGATGAGCACGAACACGCACACCATGGGGTGCACGAGACGCAGCAGGACGAGCAGGTTGAACGGGATGCCCTTGAACACGAGCGCCTTGATGATGACGTCAAAGCCAATGACTACGATGACCACGACGACGAGCATCGAGAGCATCATGCGGTTCTCGACCTCGAGAAGGCCCTTGACGTTGACCCTCCTCACGAGGAGCCAGTATCCGGCGGCGTAGACCACGGTCGGCACGCCGATTGACACGACGGCGTCCCATGCGCCGTCGAGCTGGGCGCTCGCACTGTGGGTGACGACGAGCTGGATGAGGATCTCGAGCCCGCTCGCGATGTTCTGAAGCGTGTAGCCGGCCGTGGCACAGAAGATCGCTGTCCAGGGGCGCACGTCATAGACAAAGAGGACGAGCAGGACAAAGACGGCGAGAAGAACGCTGAAGACGACAAACGCCTGCATCGTGTCGAGCCCGGTGACAACCCCCGTCGCCAGCGGCACGACGGCGATGCCGAGAAGGACGGCGAGCACAGTCACGCTTCTCAGCACGTGATGGGGCCGCTTTGGCAGGCGGACGCAGAGCAGCGTGATGGGCACCAGGAGCTGCGCCAGCGGCTCGAGCGACCACCAGGTCTCGAAGAACTCCCTCACCTGCGGCCGCCAAGATAGTCCGTCACCGCGTCCATGACCTCGCGCTTGCGCGTGCGCGAGACGTGCAGCTGCTCGCCGGTGACCATCTGGAGCGTCTGGGGCCGGATGAACGAGATCTTGTCCATGTTGGCGAGGCAGCTCTTGGCCACGCGGACGATGGGCGCTCCGTCGAGCTCCTCCTCGACCTGGCCGAGGGAGCCGCGCGCCTCGACCTCCTCGCCGCTCTCGAGGTGATAGGTGAGCTTGTGGCCGGTGACCTCGATGTAGACGATCGAGCTGAAGGGTACGACGCGCACGCCGTCCTCGGTGGGAACCATGACCGAGCGCCCGGAGTTCTGCTTGATGACGCGCAGGGCGCGGTCCAGGTTCATGGAGAGATTGCCCCAGGTGACGGGCTTCACGATGAAGCCGGTGGCGCCGACCTCGTAGCCCTTGACGGCGTACTTGGCGAGGTTGGTGACAAAGATGATGGGCGTCGTCTCGTCGTAGACGCGCATGAGCTGCGCCGCCTCCATGCCGCTGATGCCCGGCAGGTCGATGTCCAGGAGGATGAGGTCGTAGCGCCCCTTGTCGGTGAGCATCTCCATTGCGGACTTGAGCCACGTGATCTGGAACGCCTCGGCATGGGCGTCCCCATAGCGACGCAGGTAGTCGGTGAGCCGGCGAGTCTCGTCCGGCTCGTCCTCAACGATGAGCGCTCGATACATGCTGTTCCCTCCCTGGGCCCGGTCGTAGCCAAACCCATCCCCGGTAAAAGGGTACCTCATAACGTTCGCCGGCAGAACGAGACCGTCTACCGGCGGTAGGTAACGAACGGTGTCACCGTTTGGCGGATTTGCGTGACAGACGCGTCACAAAAAACACACCTCAGGCCAAAACTGACGCCTGCGAGCAGCGCCGCGTTTGAATGGAGCCAACCGCAAAAGGTTGGACCTCGTGCGGGCATATGGGCCCGGCACGGGGAAGGGAGCGAGGAGGAACCCATGAAGAAGCAGTTGATTCTTGCCGCGGCGTGCGCGCTCGCGATCTCGATGCCGCTCGTCGGCTGCGGCGGCAACGGTGGCGGCGGCACCGCCAGCACCGGCGACGACACCGCCCAGTCCGAGTCCGGCGGCGACTTCGACGCCGTCGAGGCCTACTACGGCCAGTGGCACGGCTATGTCGAGATCACCGGCGAGACCGTCTACGGCACCTCCGGCGGCGTCGAGACGATGCTCGACGTCTATCTGGAGCAGGATGGCACCTGCTCCGTCGAGCCGGTCGAGGCCCACGCCGACCTGCTGACCGACGAGGGCACCTGGGAGGCCACCGAGGGTGAGATTACCCTGCACCTCACCGATGGCGACATCGTGATGACGGTCACGGGCGAGGAGAACGCCGAGGCCAACGCGGCCGACTTCGACATCGCCGACTTCGACACCATCCTGTTCGACTTCTACGGCTAATCCGTAGGCACCTGCGTTAGGGCGGCGCGGCCGGAGCAATCCGGCCGCGCCGAGGGAAGAGATGGCTCCAACAAAGGGAGACAAGCATGAAGAGCATTTCGCGTAGAGGGTTCTTCGCCGGCACCGCGGTGACGGCCGGCCTGCTCGGGCTGACCGCGTGCCAGACCGGCACCACCACCTCCGAGGAGCCCGCCGAGGAGCAGACCTCCGGCGGCGGCTACACCGAGACGGAGACCGAGGCCGGCTACATCGTCGTCGAGCAGGAGGGCGGCAAGCGCCTGTCCTACTCCAAGGACTCGGGCCTCAAGCTCATCGAGCAGGACGGCTTCGCGTTCAAGGACTTCGAGGGCACTGGCGAGCTCGTTCCCTATGAGGACTGGCGCCTCACGGCCGAGGAGCGCGCCGAGGACCTGGCTGGCCGTATCTCCATCGAGCAGATTGCCGGCCTCATGTGCTTCTCCGCGCACCAGACCTCCATCGAGAGCGACCGTGCCGTTACCGACGAGCAGAAGGAGTTCCTGGACGGCAACGTTCGCGCCGTCCTGAACGCCGCCTCGAGCTTCCCCGCGTTCCAGCAGGCCGAGTGGGCGAACAACATGCAGGCCTACGTCGAGGGCTCCGAGAACAAGATCCCCATCAACTTCTCGTCCGACCCGCGCAACGGCAACAACTGCATCGACTGGCCGGGCAACCTCGCTCTCGCTGCCACGTTCGATCCTGAGATGGCCAAGCAGACCGGTGCTGGCATTGCCCGCGACATGCGTCTCATGGGCATCACCACGTTCCTCGGGCCGCAGATCGACGTCTCGTCCGACCCGCGCTGGCAGCGCTTCTCCGGCACCTTCGGCGAGGACCCCGCGCTCTCCCGTGACATGACCAAGGCGTTCTGCGACGGCATGCAGTCCACCGTCGTTGACGGCGAGGACCAGGGCTGGGGCACGGGCTCGCTCGTCGCCATGATCAAGCACTGGCCGGCCGAGGCTGCCGGCGAGGGCGGCCGCGAGGGTCACGTTGACGGCGGCAAGTTCGCCGTCTATCCGGGCGACAACTTCGAGGCCCTCATGATCCCGTTCGTGGACGGCGGCTTCAAGCTCGACGGCAAGACCGGCTGCGCCGGCGCCATCATGACGTCCTACACCATCGCCTACGACGAGAACGAGAAGTACGGCGAGCTCGTCGGCTCCGGCTTCTCCAAGTACAAGGTCGCCGAGCTCCTGCGCGACAAGTACGGCTTCCAGGGCTCTGCGTGCACCGACTGGGCTGTCCTGAATGACCAGGGCGCCGGCATGGCAACCAGCTGGGGCCTCGAGGACGGCAGTGTCTGGAACCCGGCTAAGCGCGCCTCTAAGTCCGTCGAGGTCGGCGTGGACCAGATGGGCGGCTGCAACGACCCGACCCTGCTCGTCTCCGCCTACGAGGACATGGTCGCCAACCTCGGCGAGGAGCAGGCCGACGCTAACTTCCGCGCCTCCGCCAAGCGCCTGCTGCTCGGCTACTTCAACACGGGCCTCTTCGAGGACCCCTATGTTGACCCGGACGTTGCCCGCTCCACCATCGACAAGGAGGGCGGCGACGAGGAGTCCACGGCCGCCGCGCTCGACGCCCAGGTCAAGGGCATCGTCATGCTCAAGAACCACGACGGCGTTATCAAGGCCGCCGAGGGCGACGCCAAGCCCAAGGTCTACGTGCCGATGCGCTACAGCTCCTCCTATCAGTCCGCGAGCATGTTCGGCGGCATCTCCATGACGCCGTCCTCCTGCGAGCTCCCGCTGCTCCAGGGTACGCTCGAGAAGTACTTCGAGGTCGTGACTGACACTGTCGCCGAGACCTACACCGGTCCTGCTGACGAGGACGGCAACCCCACCGTGGCCGAGGCCGACATCACCCGCCTCACCGCCGCCGACATTGCCGACTGCGACTACGTCGTCGTCTGCGCGGCGGCCCCGACCAACCTCGACGAGCGCGGCGGCAAGGACCTCGACGGCAACTTCATCCCGCTGTCCAACCAGTACCGTCCGTACACGGCTGACAACGAGTACGTCCGCCAGGTCTCTCTTGCCGGCGACATCCTCGAGGACGGCACCAAGGAGAACCGTTCCTACTACGGCAAGACCTCCATCATGACCAACGAGGTCCAGCTCGACCAGATCCTCCAGGCCGCCGCGACGGCGCACGAGGCCGGCAAGCCCTGCATCGTGATCCTGGACATCGCCAAGCCGATGTGCGTCCACGAGTTCGAGCCCGAGGTCGACGCCATCCTCGTCTCCATGTCCGGCGCGACCGAGGCGGCCTGCCGCATCATCTGCGGCACCGACGAGCCCTCCGGCCTGCTGCCCATGCAGATGCCCAAGGACATGCTCGACGTCGAGAAGCAGCTCGAGGACGTCCCGAGGGACATGGAGTGCTACACCGACGCCGACGGCAACAAGTACGACTTCGGCTTCGGCCTCAACTACTCCGGCCCCATCAGCGACGAGCGCACCGAGAAGTACTGCGTCGAGCCGCTGACCGCGCCCGAGGCGTAAACACGCGCTGAAGGACCCAAAGGGGCGCGCCGCTGCCATCCTCCCTGGCGCGGCGCGCCCTTCCTCTATCGAGGTTCTTCTCGATACGTTTTCCGGCGTTCTTCTCGCCCGCCGCTCGAATGCGCGACGTGCGGTTTGCGCCGTCAAAACGACAGGTTGCGGGAAAGGCGAAACAAGCTTCGCCCGAACCCGTTGAATGAAGGTACCTGCAACAGAAGGGAAGGGGAGTACCCATGGCTGATGCCAAGAAGCCCAGGAAGAAGATGACCCGTCGCGGGTTCATCGCGAGCGGCGCCACGGCTGCCGGCCTCGTCGGCGTTACGGTTGCCGCCAACGTGGGCACCAACATGTTCAAGTCCGCCATCGACCACTACATCGGCGGCGGCGAGACCACCATCACCAACGCCCCCGGCTCCGAGGATTGGGACACCGCGTACTACGACCAGCAGTACCGCGGCCGTGGCCGTGCCACGGAGGAGGCCAAGAACATCGTCATCGAGATCGAGGGCGAGGGCATCGTCCTTCTCAAGAACGACAACAACGCGCTGCCGCTGGCCGCCGGCGAGTCCGTCTCCCTCATCGGCCGCTACGCCGCCGACCCCGTCTACGGCGGCGCCGGCTCCGGCACCGTCGACCCCAACGACTGCGTCACGCTCTATGACGGCATCGTCAACGCGGGCCTCGCGGTCAACGACACCGCCTACAACTGGATCGCCGAGAACTACGCCAACTACCCCAAGGCCAACATCACGATGGACAACCCGTCCACCGCGAGCTACTACATCGGCGAGATCCCCTGGTCCGCCTATAGCGACGAGGCCAAGAGCTCCATCGCCGGCACCACTGCCGTCGTGGTCATCGGCCGTGGCGGCGGCGAAGGCGGCGACCTCTCGCGCGACCTCGTCGGCGACGTGAACTCCGGCGTCTCCGAGAACTTCACCCCCAACGACGAGACCGCCAACTATGTGGAGGGCCAGCACGAGCTCGAGCTCTCCAAGGAGGAGATCGACCTCCTGACCGCCGTCAAGGAGTCCTGCGACAAGGTCATCGTGCTCTACAACGGCTCCACCCCGATGGAGCTCGGCCCGCTCATGGAGGGCGACCTCGCGGTCGACGCGATCGTCTCCATCGGCTCGCTCGGCGCCTCCGGCGCGGCGGCCGTGGGCCAGGTCCTCACCGGCGCGGTGAACCCGTCCGGCAAGACCACCGACATCTGGGCCGCGGACTTCACCGCCGACCCGACGTTCGGCAACTTCGGCGGCAAGCAGTACACCGACGTCTCCAACTACTACACCACCAACTACACCGGCACCGTCTCCAACGGCACCGCGTACTTCGTGGAGTACAGGGAGGGCATCTACTACGGCTACCGCTTCTACGAGACGGCTGCCGCAGAGGCCGAGGCGGGCAACTACGACTTCGACTACGATTCCGCCGTCGTGTTCCCGTTTGGCTATGGCCTCTCCTACACCACCTTCGAGCAGACGCTTGACTCCTGCGCCGTGAACGGCGACAACGTCGAGGTCTCCGTCACCGTGACCAATACGGGCTCCGTGGCGGGCAAGAGCGTCGTCGAGATCTACTACAGCGCCCCGTACACCGCAGGCGGCATCGAGAAGAGCGCCGTCGTGCTCGGCGCCTTCGGCAAGACCGCGCTGCTCGACCCCGGCGCGTCCGAGACCGTCGACCTCACGTTCCCGGTGCGCCAGATGGCGTCCTGGAGCTCCGACGAGGGCGGCTACGTCCTCGACGCGGGCGACTACGTGATCTCCCTGCGCTCCGACTCCCACACCGTGATTGCCGAGCAGGGCGTCACCCTCGAGGCCGAGACCTACAAGACCGACGACGCCACCGGCAACGAGCTTGCCAACCGCTTCGACGACATGACGACGTACATGAACGACAACTGCGGCGGCACCATGTCCCGCGCGGACTTCGCCGGCACCTGGCCCGAGGCCGCGGCCGACAAGACCGCTGCCGAGTGCGGCATCACGCTCGAGGAGTACGACTACAAGCAGCACCTCGGCGACGAGGCCATGCCCACGACCGGCGCCAACAACGGCGTCTCCCTCATCGACCTGCGCGGCAAGGCGTATGACGACGAGATGTGGGACCAGCTGCTTGACCAGCTCACCGTGGACGACATGACCACGATGCTCAACGACTGCGCCTACAACACGCCCGCCATCGCGCACATCGGCAAGCCTGCCACCTCCGAGCCCGATGGCCCGGCCGGCTTCACCTCGCTCACCGGCTCCACCGGCAACTGCGCGTACTGCTCCGAGTTCATCATGGCCCAGACCTGGAACACCGAGCTCATGTACCGCACCGGCCAGATGATCGGCCAGGAGGCGCTGGCGTCCGGCTACAACGGCTGGTACGCGCCGGCCATGAACACGCACCGCTCGCCGTTCGCCGGCCGCAACTTCGAGTACTACTCCGAGGACCCGCTGCTCGCCGGTAAGATGGGCGCCGCGGTGGTCTCTGGCGCCGCGAGCAACGGCGTTTACGCCATGATCAAGCACTACGCCCTCAACGACCAGGAGTCCTACCGCGTCCAGCACCTCTGCACGTGGGCTACGGAGCAGACCGCGCGCGAGATCTACCTGCGCCCGTTCGAGCTCACCATCAAGGAGTCCTCGGCCGAGATGAAGTACATTGCCGACGACCAGGGCACCGTCGAGACCGTCGAGATGCCGGGCTGCACGGCCATGATGAGCTCCTTCAACTACGTGGGCACCACGTGGGCCGGCGGCTCTCATGCCCTGTGCACCGAGGTCCCGCGCGGCGAGTGGGGCTTCACCGGCTGCATCATCACGGACTTCAACCTCTATGGCTACATGGACAAGAACTGGGGCCTCGACGGCGGCACCGACCTGCACCTCACCTACGCCGCCATGACGCCTGCGTTCCAGGGCACCGGCGAGGCCTCCGTCGTGGCGCGCCTGCGCGAGGCGTCCCACCGCGTGCTCTACACCGTGGTGAACTCCAACGCCATGCAGGGCATGGCCCCCGGCTCCACCATCACCACCTCCCCGTCGCCGTGGCAGTACGGTGTCTGGGGCGGCTCCGCGGTGCTGCTCGCCGGCGCGGCTGCGCTCGGCGCGCGCTGCTACCTCGGCGCCAAGCGCAACAAGGAGATCGAGGCCGAAGAGGCTGCCGAGAAGAAGTAGTTCTCGGCTGACCGACTGAGCCCTTCCCTCCCCGACGGGGTCGACCTTTCTCCTTGGTCGGCCCCGTCATCTTGTGTTGGGTGGGGGTTGTGGGCGGACGAGTGGAGTGTCGCCATGCCCCCGCAGAGAGGCCGTGCGGGCGGTTCGCGACACTGCTTCGAACGAAAACGTCGCCACACCCCCGCACAGGCCCTCTGCGGGCGGTTTCCGTCACTTCGCCCTCGCGGAACGTCGCCAGCGCACGGCGGAGCGGTCCTCGTCGGTGTACTCGGCGGGGGAGACCCGCACGAGGCCCTTCTCGGCGAGGAGCGACTCGACCTCGGCGAGGCCGCGCTCGTGACGCTCCACGAGGGCGGGCAGGGCC
>NZ_JBQXES010000035.1:0-8744 GCF_052599055.1 Thermophilibacter sp. ZX-H3
CCGCCACGTCCCTGCCCGTCATGCTCGCCATCGCGACCTCCCTACGCCGTCGTGCCCCTCGCTGCGAGCGTACGCCGGCGACCGGACAGAAACTCAGGGGCTATGCTTCTCGTTAGGGGCCACATTCAACGTTATCTGAAGCCTAGGCTGGGGGAAGGCGGTGGCCAAGGGCGGCCGCGCTGATCTCCGACGCGACGGGCGCCGGGCATTTTTTGCAATCAGGGGGATAGTGCGAAGAAAGCGGCCGCCGGCCTGCAATCAGGGGGATAGTGCGAAGGCCATCTTGGCCTCAGGTGCCCATTTTGGCGGGTCCCTGATTCGGTCCAGCTACAAAATGCCTGTTGGCGATTCGTCGGCTACTCGCCCGGTGCCCCAGAACCCTTCGCACTATCCCCCTGATTGCAGGACGGACGCGATTTTTTACGCACTATCCCCCTGATTGCAGGAAACGCGCCGCCATTGAGCGGGGCGACTGGGGGCTAGATGACCGGGCCCGTATACGGGTGCTCCATCTCGTGCTTTGCAGTCTCCTCGCTCACAGGGCCGAACAGCTCCTCCCTCAGCTGCCTCCTGCGGTCGAGCATGTGCTGGGATGCGGGGCGCCTGTAGATCCCAAGGGTCTGGGCGAGCTGCGTCATGAAGCCGTTGAGCTCGTCATTCATTTTCAGAACGTCGTTCATGAGCCTCATGACGCGATAGCCCTCGCTCTCGAAGGCGCGTCGGCGGCGCTCGTCGCGGTTCATCGCTGCGGGCGTCAGGTGATACTTCTCGCTTTCGTACTCCAAAATCACCTTCTTATCAGGCCAGTAGAAGTCTGGGATCAGTGTCTGACCCCACGATGGCCTCAAGATGACTGGAGAGCCGGATCGTGGGATTCATCACGAAGCCGGGGAGGTCGAAGCCGCCCACCGAACGAGGCATCATGAGGATGATCGCAACGTCGGTCTCACGTGGGGAGTTGGAGTTTGGCACGACGCACCTGAGGGCGTCGGCCGCACTCCTTGACCCACGCGTGCCGGTCGCGCAGCATGAGCGGGCGTAACCCTTGAGCTCGCCGAGGTCGAGAAGCGGGCGGAGGTCCTGGACCGCATCCGACCTTTCGCCTGCCTCGAAGCCGTAGGTCCCCGTCATCTCGTATGCGATGCGCGCAAGCTCGACCGGGGTCGACCCGCGGGCGAGCTGCACCAGGACCGCAGGCATCCGACAGACCGCAATGTCGTCATCAATATAGAAGAGGCTATTCGCCGGCAGGGGCGCGGCGCACGAATGCGCCCGGATGAGCGGGCTCTTCATACGTGCCCCGACCTTTGGCGCGACGACGTCTATCGGGGCCTCGGCACCGAGCAGCTCAATCGCACGGCGCGCGAGGGAGGTCGGGGTCTGGGGCAGGCGGCCGTACGTCCTACCCACCGTCTCTGGCTCCTGGAGGCTGCTCGAGGCAACCCTCGCCGCGCGCCAGAACTCAATCGCAGTGTTGTACCCGATTATCAACGTCTGCTCAGCCATATATCATCCATTCCATGGTAGAAATACAGGTTAACTATATAGGATTCGCTGAGCAAGATAAAAAGAGGGGATCGCCCGGATATGGGCGACCCCCTCCGCTTCTCTTTCTGAGGAGCCTCTAGTCGACAGAACGCTTGCGCTCGAGGGCGATGCCGGCGGCAAGGGCAACGACGCCGGTCACTGCAACGCCGGCGAAGGCGACGGACGTCGCGTCCCCCGTCTCGGGCATCCCGTCTTTTGAT
Source organism: Thermophilibacter sp. ZX-H3 (assembly GCF_052599055.1). NCBI lineage: Bacteria > Bacillati > Actinomycetota > Coriobacteriia > Coriobacteriales > Atopobiaceae > Thermophilibacter > Thermophilibacter sp. ZX-H3. The sequence continues at coordinate 1,749 of NZ_JBQXES010000035.1, forward strand.
CCTCGCGATCTCTTCTCGCCAGACGCATCCTTCTCGGTGGCAGGCTGGGCAGGGTTGTCATTCGTCCCGTCCTCGCCGGGCTTGTCGTCCCCCTTCTGGCTGTCATCGGGGTCGGAGGGATCGGAGGGGGTAGAGGGGTCGGTGACCTCTCCGCCGGGATTCTGCTCACCCGCCCGCTCGACGAACACAACGTTGGCGCGGTTCTCCTCGCCGAGGACATACCACTCGACACCATCAGCGCTCAGCGTACGGAAGGTGAGGGTGAGCTTTGAGGAGGGATCGATGCTGTAGGCCCCTTCGCCGAGCTTCCAGTCATCAACGCCAAGGTCGGCGGGGGTGAGGTCGGACGCGAGGGTAACCTCAACAGACCAAGTTCCATCGGCCTCCTGACGGACCTCGCCGATCTTCTCTACGTTGTCCTCCGAGAGGATGGCGCCGAAGCCGCCGTCGTCATAGGTCGAACCATCGGCGTTACGAACCTCGTAGGAGACGGTGCCTGCGACATCGAGCTCGTCTACGATGTCAAAGGCGGGGGCGGCGGGGGCGGCCTTCTCGACGAAGTGCAGCAGGGCGTAGCCGCCGTCCGCCATCGTCCAGGCGTTGGAGCCGCTCTCAAGAGCGAAGGTGACGGTGAGGTCGTTCTCCGCGTTGGGGTCGATGACCCAGCCGGCGGGGTCGGAGCCGTTGAGGAACCCAGCGAGCACGCCGTAGTCCGCGGCGGTGACGCCATCGGACTTGAGGGTCACCTCGACGGTCCAGCGGTCGGCCGCCTCGTCGTAGACGGGGGCGCTAACGGACTCAACGTTCTCGGTCTTGCCGATCGATGTGGAATTCTCGATGGTCTGGGTGGTCGCCATGTAGTGGACCGTGTGGTATGCGGCAAGGGCGGCGTCGAGGTCGAAGGCAACGGAGGGCTCGGCGGCCTTGCCCACGAAGACGAGATTGGCGCGGTCGGCTCCGGAGCAGTACCAGGTGGTGCCGTCGACTCCGTTCGTGCGGAAGGTCACCGTGAGCTTGGAGGCGTCCGCGTCGAGCTCGTACTCGTCGTCGTGCATCTGCCAGTTGGGGACGTTGTAGTCGTCGGGCGTGGCGTTGCCACTGAGCGTCACGTCCACCGCCCAGTTGCCGTCGGCATCGAGATAGGCCTCGCCGACCTTCTCGACGTTGGCGGACTGGCGGATGGTGGTGCCGTTGTCCCTGCTCGACGTCCCGTCCGCGTGAATGAGGTCATACGTCACGGTGCCGTAGGTGTTGAGCTCGTCGGCGACGTCGAAGGCGGGTGCGGTCTGCTCGACGAACACGACGCTGCCGTTGTTAGAGATGCCGTTGCTCTGCCAGGAGGAGTCACCTAGGACGCTGGTGGTCCACACGAAGGTCACCGTGAGCTTGGAGGCGTCAGCGTCGAGCGCGTAGGGCTTGCCCTGGGTCTGCCAGTCCTCGATGCCAAAATCGGACGGCTGGACGTCGGACTTGAGCGTCACGTCGACAGCCCAGTCGCCGTCGGCGTTGCGGTACGGCTCGCCGACCTTCTCGACGTTCTCGACCGAGCCGATGCTCGCGCGGCTCTCATACGCGCCGCCAGCCGCACGGCGAAGAGAGTAGCTGACCGTGTTCCTGTCGTCGACAACATCCGCGAGCGCGAACTCGGGCGCCTGCTCGTGCACGAAGTGCAGCAGGGCGTAGCCGCTCGTGGTCTCGTCCCAGCGAGAGTTTCCCTCGCGCAGCGTGAAGCTCGTGGTGACCTTGTTGTCGGCATCCTGGTCAACGACCCACTCCTCCGGATCGGTCCCGCCAAGGTAGCCGGTGGGCACACCGTAGTCGGCGGCGGTGACGCCCTCGGTCTTGAGAGTCACCTCGACAGTCCAGTAGTTCTTACGACTGGAGGCGTGAAAGACGGGCTCGCCCACCGAAACGACGTTGTCTGCGCTCGTGATGGCCGTGGCGTGCTTGCTCGAGCCGCTCGCGTAGTAGTGGACGGCGTTGTCGGCATCGAGGACATCGTCGATGTCAAAGGCAACTGTGGGCTCAGGCTTGTAGAACGTCAGACTCACAACGTCGGGATAGGTGTAATTCCACACCCCATCCGCATAGGCGAGCGTCATCGTAAGGTCAGACGCATCTGCCTTCAGGGCGTAGTCAGAGCCGTAGAACGCGGGCGGCTCGATGCCATAGTCGGCGAGAACGTTCTCCGATGCAACGGTCACATCGACGCAGCAGCCGCCATTCTTCTCGTAGACCTCGCCAACGCTCTCGATGGCACCTGCGGGAATGCTGACGCGGGCGCTGTAAGCCTCGCTACCATCCTCATTCAGAAGCGTGTAGTTCATTGCGCCCTCAATGCTGGCAACGTCCTGTTTGGTTGGAGCCGAGGGGGTCTGTTCGGGCTCCTGATACACGAACGTGCACTGAGCCCTGTCGGAAGCAAAGACCTGCCATGTTGTTGCCGTGGCATCGGAGGTGCTCGCCACAAACTGAAGCCTCGTCTCAGCGCTGGGGTCCATGACCATGTGGTCGGCATCATAACCCCTGAGATAACCCTCGGGAATGTTGTAGTCCGCAGCCGTTCCGGCCTTAAGGGTCACCGTGATGTCCCACCCGCCGCTCTCGTTCTGAACAGGCTCGGAGACGGACTCAATCATCCCATCGGGAATCTCGCTTGCGCGCAGGCCGTGACGGGCAGGTCTAAGAGATCCCGCGTCAATCTGGTAGCTAAGCACGGTCCCAACGACCTTGTCGAGGTCAAACTTGGGAGCTTCGCTCTGCTGGGCCATCTGCGGAGTGAACGCGGTCACAGAAGAGAGGGTCGGCGCGGCAACACTCTGCAGGGCACCCTGGCCGGAGTCCTTCTTCAGATCGTCAATCCCACTATCTTGAGCGTCGGCAACGGCCTCGGGGACCTGCGCATTGGAGCCGGCCTCGCCACCCTCGGCAGCGTCCTTCTCGGAATCGGCCGGAAGCTCCTGCTTCGCGACGGACGCCTCGTTCTTCTCAACAGGGATCTCCTCCGCAGGTGCGGCCGGCTCCTCGGCAGTGACCTGCTCCTCAGGCTGCTGACCAACACTCTCGAGTGCGTCTGCGAGCGCGGGCGCGGGCACCAGCGACATCGCGAGGGCGGCAGTCAGAACACCCGAAACAAGCTTGCTTCTCATGAAACTCCTTCCATGGCGTACGCCAACCGGACCCCAGACACACCTCGGTCCGCGGCCTTTCAGGAGATACTAAGAAGCGAACCCGCGTAATTTCGTCACGGGTCTATACGTGGAGGGTAACGTTGCGCAACATTTCTGTAATAATGTCATGTACAGAAGCCTGGCAGGCGGGAACTGCGACGGAGGGGCAGGCCGCCGCAGGAAAAGACCGCCCGGGAGCGGGGACGCTCCCGGGCGGTCGTTCTTCTCGCCTGGCGATTGCGGGCTTACGCCGTGAGCTCCTTCACGGCCTCGGTCGCGGCGGTGAGCTGCTCGTCAGAGGGAATCCAGTTGATGGCAAGGGTCTTCACCGGCATCTGGAAGCCCGCGGCCTCGAGCTCCTTGGCCACGTTGTTGGGACCCATCGGCGCCCAGCCGTAGGAGCCGAAGGCCAGGCCCACGCGGTTCTCGTTCTTGGGCGAGAGGCCCTTCATGTACGTGAGGAAGCTCGCCACCGTGGGCAGCATCTGGCTGTTAAGCGTAGGCGACCCTACGCAGACGTACTTGCAGTCCAGGAACACGTCCATGACGTTGGAGATGTGGTTCTCCTTGAGGTCCATGAGCTGCGCCGGAATGCCGGCGGCAAGGAAGCCGTCCACGAGCGAGCGGGCGATCTTCTCGGTGGAGTGCCACATGGAGTCGTAGACCACCACGGCGCGCTCGCGCACCTCGCCGGAGACAAAGCCCTCGTACGCCTTGAGGATGTCCTCGACGTGGCCGCGCCAGATGACGCCGTGCGCCGGGCAGATCATGTCGAGCGCGTCCGGGCCGAGGCCGCGCACCGCCTTCACGGCCGCGGTGGCCTGCGCGCGGTAGGGCTGCACGATGTTGGCGTAGTACTTGCGCGCCTGGTGCATGACCTCGCACAGATCGTTCTCGTCGTCAAAGCGGCCGGAGCTGGCAAAGTGCTGGCCAAAGGCGTCGTTGGAGAAGAGGATCTTGTCGTAGGCGTCATAGGTGACCATGTTGTCCGGCCAGTGGACCATGGGCGTCTGCACAAAGGTCAGCGTGCGCTTGCCAATGCAGAGGGTGTCGCCGGTCTTGACGCCGTGGTAGCCCAGGTCGCCGAAGTGCGCGGTCATGTTCTTGACGCCCTGAGGCGCGGAGCAGTAGATCTCCGCCCCGGGCGCGAGCTCGTGGATCACGGAGGTGGAGCCGGAGTGGTCCATCTCAACGTGGTTGGCAATGAGCACGTCGATCTTGGACGGGTCGATCACCGAGGAGATGCGCTCGAGGAGCTCGTCCTTGAAGGTGATCTTGGCGGTGTCGATGAGCGTGACCTTCTCGTCCAGGATGAGATAGGCGTTGTAGGTGATGCCGGCCTCGGTGGTGTACCCGTGGAACTCGCGCGCGTTCCAGTCGAGCGCGCCGACCCAGTAGACATCCGGCTTGATCTGAACTGCGGAGAGCATGGCTACCTCCTATTGATGAGCTGTGACGGAACGGCCTCAATCCTAGCAGAACGGGCGGTCGGCCCCGGGGAACCGACCGCCCGCGTGGGGGTCACGATGTCGCAGCGTGCAAAAGTGACTGTCCCTTTTGCACGTTACTTCTCGCCGGCGGCGCGGCGGGCGGCGTAGTCCTCCGCCAGGCGCTGCTGGATGTCGTGCGGCACCTGCTCGTAGCCGCTGACCTCCATCTCAAACTCGCCGGTGCCGCGGGAGAGCGAGCGCAGGCGGGTGGCGTAGTCGGTGACCTCGGCGTACGGGACGGTGGCGGAGATGGTGGTCTCGCCGGCCGCGGCGCCGGTGCCGGCCTCCATGCCCTCGACGCGGCCGCGGGAGGCGGAGACGTCGCCCATCACGGAGCCGGCGTAGCTCTCGGGCACGGTGATGCGCAGGTGCGCCATGGGCTCAAGCAGCACGGGCTCGGCCTGGCTGACGGCCTTCTGGAAGCCGATGCGCGCGGCGGTCTTGAACGCCATCTCGTTGGAGTCGACCGGGTGGTAGGAACCCTCATAGACGGCGCACTTGACGTCGATCATCGGGTAGCCGGCGAGCACGCCCTCGCGCATGGTCTCCTGGACGCCCTTGTCGATGGCCGGGATGAAGCCGCGCGGGATGTGGCCGCCCACGACCTCGTCCACGAACTCGTAGCCGGCGCCCGGGTTGGGCTCGATGCGCAGCCAGCAGTCGCCGTACTGGCCGGCGCCGCCGGTCTGCTTCTTGTGACGGCCCTGGGCGGAGGCAACGCGACGGATGGTCTCGCGATACGGAATCTTGAGCGCCACGGTGTGGGCGGTGATGCCCGCGCGGTCCTCAAGGCGGTCAAGAAGGACGCTGACCTGCGCCTCGCCGATGGCGGAGATGACGGTCTGGCCGGTGTCCTCGTCGCGCTCCACCTTGAGGGTGGGGTCGGCGTCCGCGGACTTCTCGAGGAAGGCGTAGAGCTTGCCCTCGGTGCCGCGCGCGTCGGGCTCGATGGCAATGCGGTAGAGCGAGTTGGGGAAGCGGAACTCGGCGGCCTCGACCTTGCCGGTGACGGACAGCGTGTCGCCGGTCATGGCCTCGAGCTTGGGAACCACGACGATGTCGCCAGCGGCTGCGGACTGGACGTCGGTGGTCTCCTTGCCGCACATCTGGTAGAGGTGGCCGAGGCGCTCGGACTTGCGCGTGCGGGCGTTGGTGAGCTCCATGCCCGGCGTGACGGTGCCGGCGAGGACCTTGAGGAAGGAGAGGCGGCCGTTCTGCGGGTCGTTCAGGGACTTGAAGGCAAAGACCACGGGGCGCTCGTCATCCTCGGAGATGTCGAGCTGCTCGCCGTTGACGAGCGGAATGCGGCCGAAGTCGGCCATCGTGGGGAACCACGCCACGGCGGCATCCATGAAGGAGATGACGCCCTCCTCGCGCACGCAGCTGCCGGCAAAGACGGGGACGAAGACGCGGTCGCGGATGGCCTTGGCGAGCAGACCCTCGAGCTCGTCCTGCGTGACCTCCTCGCCCTCGAGGTACTTCATCATGACCTCGTCGTCGGCCTCCACCACGAGCTCGGTGAGCTGGGCGCGAGCGGCCTCGGCGGCGTCTGCGAACTCGGCGGGAACGTCCTCGACGACGGGCTTGCCGTTCTCGAGGTGACGTGCCTTCATGTGGACGACGTCGATGATGCCCTTGAAGGCCTCCCCGGAGCCCATCGGGATGGTCACGGGCGCGAGGCTGTTGCCAAAGCGGTCCTGCAGCGCGGACATGGCGACGTCAAAGTCCGCATCCGGACGGTCGATGCGGTTGACGAAGATCGCGCGCGCGAGGCTCTGCTCCTCGGCGGCGTACCACAGGCGGGTGGTGATGGTGCCCGGGCCCGAGGCGGCGTCGACCATGAAGAGCGCGGTCTCGCACGCGCTCATGGCGGCGTAGGCGTCGCCGACGAAGTCGGGGTAGCACGGGGCGTCGAGCACGTTCAGGCGCGTACCCTCCCAGATGATCGGGGCAATGGAGGTGGAGATGGAGAAGCCGCGCTCCCCTTCCTCGCCGTCATAGTCAAGCGTGGGCTTGGTGCCGGCGTGGCCGCCGAGACGGGTGGTACGCCCCGTCAGGTGAAGCATGGCCTCCGCCAGCATGGTCTTGCCCACGCCGCCTTGGCCCACAAGGACCACGTTCTTGACCTTCTCCGTTCCCTTTGCAGCCATGATGCCTCCCTTGGACGGGGTCTGTGCACGATGTGACTCACCTTACCCACGTTTGGTCACGACGTTGCGCACATATCGGGCAGCGGGCGATAAGAACGGTGAGGGCGGGAGACAAGGGGGCGGGCCGCGCCACTGGCGTCAGGTTTATTTGGCACGCAAACCGCGCGTGCCAAATAAACCTGACGC
>NZ_JBQXES010000036.1:0-7227 GCF_052599055.1 Thermophilibacter sp. ZX-H3
TACCTTCCCGCCCCTCTTTACTGTGTAGCCTTGGAAGTTCTAGCCACGCCAAGCAGCCAAGAGACGTTGCCAACGTGAAGGCTTCTTCTGCGGCTGTTGCGGTGCTTCGTACTCAGGCTCAGTGACAAGCAACGCTTCCTTCTTGTCTGCGGCTGTGTGAATGGCTGTGGCGGCACTCAAAGCCTTGTTGGTATCCAGAAGCTTGCCGTTCTGTTCCGTAAGGCTGGACACGGCATCTGTAAGGGCTGAAATCTGCTTGTCCTTGGCCGCAATCTGAGCGTCCTTGGTAGCTATCTGCTCATCCTTAGCCGCAAGCTGAGCGTCCTTGGCTTCGAGCTGCCGCAAAAGAGCGTCCACCTGCGGAGAAACCTGCTTAGAAGCTTTCTCAGAAACTTTCTTGCCGTCTTTCCTTTCCTTGTAGTGCTTCACGGCAAGAAACCGCACGTCATCGGTTATGACATACCCGCCCTGAGCGTTTCGCTCAACTTCGTTCTTGGCACACCACTTACGTATCGCCTGAACGGAAACCCCGCATTCGGTTGCTAGCTCTCTAACGCTCAACAAAGCTCTCACCTGCTAAAAGTCGGAAGGAAACCGGAAATAAGATTATCATTTTTGGTTGGCACCTTTCCTGATTTCCAGTTTCCCCTCAACCATCAACACGTGAATCCACCTGTAAACCGTCTTGCGGCTTGTCCCTAAGCCCCGTGCTGCCTGAGTAATCGACGCTTTGGGGTTGTCCTGAAAGTAGTTGAGAACGTCTTTTTTGCGGCTTTTCTTCCCGCCTATCTGCTCGCCAAGAGCACGTTTACCGTTATTCAAGAGGTTTACCAAGCCGATATGTTCTTGTAGTGTTCTGCCGTTCCTCTTGCTTGCTTGTATCTCAACACCGCAAAGCCTACTTATCGTCGCTCTGGTGAGCCTTCTGTACTTCTCTTGGTAAGCCTGTGCGGCTTTAGCCATATCCGCAAGAGTAAGCGGGTTGTCTTCTGGTGAAATCAAGTCCAGCACTCTGCGGGCTTGTGCCATATCCTCTAGAAGCTCTTCTTCTGATATGCCGCACTTCACCGCGAAAGAAGCCATACAAAGCAGATAGAAGTACCTATGTCCTACCTCTATCTCAGGCAACCTGTTCTTCCACCAGTCGTACAAGCCCCTGTGTGCTTGCCACGTGCGTGGCGGTAGATTCTCTTCTATGCGGTGCTTGTACCATTCTGGATACAGTTCCTTTGCTTCTTCCAAGCTGTGCTTGCTGTAGAGTGCCTTAGTTGTTATGCGGCTGTCCTCTGGTACGTAGCTGTTCAGCTCTTCAAGTCTTAGCGGCTCACCAGTTAGAAAGCAACGCACCTTGTCGTTTCCCCGCTTAGTCTTGCTTCCAACCAAGCGGAAAGCCTGAACGGGGCTTGTCTCGAACTGCGGGCTTTCGTAAGCGTCCGTTACGTAGCTCTTCCAAAGCTTTGGAATAATCGCCTTGCGGTAAGCCCGCACCTGCTTCACTACGTTCTGGTACATAGCCAAGGGCTTTTCTAGCAGGTAGACAACGTGTAAGTTCCGCTCTGAACTTAGGATTATGTACGTTGGCCTTGGGATTCTATGCGTCTCGTAAGGCTCGCCCTCTGTAATCCCCGCGTAGAAGAACAGGGCGTCCAGCCCTACAACTTCACCGCCCTTTACCCGCAGGAAATCCAAGTCAAACTCTAGTGCGGTGAGCCATCGGGCGTTCTGGATACTTGCGTTCTTCCCTGCGAACAGGACAGGGGCAACCATCGAGAACTCTTGGCTTTCCAGCATTTCGCTTATCTGCTCTAGCTCTCTGGTTACGTGAATCCTGCGGGCTTTGCCGTCTTCCCGTAGCTGTATCGCTATGCCGTTGTACTTGCCCTCTTCCAGCTTGCCCCGCTCTTCCATCAGTTCAGCCGGAAATATCGCCCTGTAGTAATCCAGCGGCTCAATCTCAGGGAATCTTTCAACGAGAGTTTCCAGCGGCTTTGGCATCGGCTTTCCCATATTTCGGGGGCGTATTATGAACACTGTGAATGTAACACTTTTCCGCTTGCGGCGTATATGAACGATAGAAGGTTGTCAGTCACCCCCAACCGCACCATACGGCTTCTAGAAGCTCTGGAATGTCCCTAGTCGGGCTTGTAATCGAATCTGAGACGGTTTCGCGGTATGTCACGCCTGTTTGCTCATAGAACAAAATAAAAGCCCTCAGAATGGCTCTGAGGGCTTCTGGTGCGATTTCCGCACGTAAAAACAGACGAACGTAAACTATAGTTTACGTTTTTCGATGAAAAGCCTTGCGTTTTCGGCGATATAGCCACGAAAAACAGCGGGCACCTACCAGCTTCAACGTTGCCCAATATTATTACTTTATCGGGCTAAAGTGCCTTGCTTTTCACACCTAAAGCCGTAGCTTTACGTCTACCTTATCAGGGAACTTCTTTAGTTCGTCCTGTACAGCGTCAAAGAAAAGTGTCTCTTCGAACTGCTCTTGGCCTATTGGTGCGTCCCAATCAGAACGTATCTGCTCGCTATATATCTCGTGAATCTTTTCTATCTGATTGTCTCCTACGTAGTCAGCCCGATAGCCGCCTTTATCAGTCTGTTGCTTCAACTGCCTTGTTCTCTTGCTTATTCGGCTGTCGAAATCCAAGGCATTCAGAAGGTATTCGGCCATCTGCTTGCTGTTGGCGTGCGGCACTGCTTCAATCATTATCTGCCGCTGAGCGTTCTTCAACAGCTCGTGCCTGTTCCATACCTTGTACCAAAGGAAGTATTCGTTTATCAGGCTCATACCTTTCCCCTTTCTCCTTGGGAGTGTGTGTTGGACGGGGGAAGAGCGTTTTTTCAGCTCGAAAAGCTAAAAATCCTAAAACCCTCCCCCTTGCCCCCTACTTCGTCCCATACTTGTTTCTCTAGCCGTGTACTTCGTCCGCGTCAGCAATGACAAAGTTACAGAAGAGGTAGACGGTAGCCCCCTCTTCCCGCAACGCCCTTGCCCGCCCTGCGGCTTGCTCTACCGTTCCGGCTATCTGCTCTATCTGTATCTCTCTCATTTCCTCTTGCGTGTAGAGGTACAGCGTTTGTTCAACGCCGTTCAGCTTCACGCTTTGGTTTTGCCGCACAAGCTCTGTGCCGTCCCCTATGTCATCCCACATATCTTGGTATGACTGGTGCGGCAGGTCGTACTTGCCCGCCACTATGATTGTTCTTCCTTTGAACAGGTCTAAGCCGCTGTTGTTGGCAAGGTGAATCTGCTTGCTTCCGTCATTGGCAAGGTTGAACCCCTGCCCCTTCCAGAAGTCCCTATCTTGCTCACCGCCGCACTTGAACGTTAGAAGCGGTGAGTTCTCTATCACGTCTGCGGGCAGGACGAACTTCATATATTCGGCTAGGGCTGATAGCTTCTCATTGTCCTTGCCCTTGGCACCGCTAACGCCGCGATACTGGATTATGCGGCCTGTGTTTGCGGCTAAAGGGGCTTCTGTTACCTCAGTACCTATGCCGTAATACTTCTCTGTACGCTTGTTCATCGGCGTTGCCGTGAATATCCGCACGGGTATTAGCCTGTTCGAGCACTCTTCAATCAGCGTGCTCTTTCTAACGATACGGATACAGTTAGTACCAGCCTTTCCCTTTGAAAGCTTGCCGTCGCTTTCCAGACAGTCAAAGAATCCAGCCGCTATGTTTGCGGCGTTCGTCGTGGCTAGGTAAGCGTCTACCTGCTCTCTCAGTTGCGGTGCTACTTCCTGCCGCAGGAATGACAGGTCTATTTCTATGCCGTTCGCTCTGTCGCGGCTCTTCACTTCGTCTATGAAATCGACAAGCTTCTTTGCCGTTGCCGATTCTAGAAACGGAACGATGCTAGCAAGGTTCGAAAGTTCTATCTTCGTCTCTTTGACAAGCGAGCTGTCCAGCTCTTCGTCAACGATTATCAGCTCAGGCGATAGCCCGCTCAGTGCGGTTAGAAGGCTGTGCGTTATCAGGAAAACGCCCTTGTCCTCTTCGTTGAATAGCTTGTCTATGAAGCCCTTTCGTTCCGCACTCTTAGTCTTTGCGGGCAACCCTAGCTGTAGATAGAAAACGTCCTCTTGGCTCACTTCCTTTGGCGGGCACCTGTGAATCAGTCCCGTTTGGTTGAAGTTCGCCCTTGCTAGAAAACGTTCCTCGAACTCTTTCAAGTTATCGTGCTTTGGTGCCGAGTAGATTATCTTTCTCTCATACAGGTCTGGAAGGGCTAGTAACCAGTCGATTACTCTCTTTGTCTTCCCACTTCCAGTTTGGCTCTTTAGTATGCGGACGTTACCCGTTCTGTCGTTCAGGAAGGCGGGTACCGCTTCATCCATCCAAGTATCTAGCTCTTCTGTCGTTACCTTTGAGCACTGCGGCGTAACTGGTAGGTCTATATCATCCTCGAAGAACTCTGGAACTGTAACCAGCTTGCCGCCCCTGCCCCGCACGATTGGGACAGGCTTCAAGGTACAGTCTCGGAACTTGGCTCTTATCTGCTCTTCGTCGCAGGTATGCCCTGCGTATGTCTGCGTCTGGTACCAAGACAGAACATCTTCGAGCACCGTTCTAGTCTTTGTGTTGTAAGACAGGTAACGCAGGTTGCTAAACAGGCTAAGACGCTCGTTGTAGTCCAGATACTTGCCTTCCCTAAACTTGTCCAGAAGGTAGCACCTGCCCTGTAGCTTCTCGTACCAGCGGCTAGAGACGGTTACAGATTCCTGCTCTGGTAGCTCTGCGTACTCTGGAATGAAGCCCTTCTTCTGCTTCATCGCCTTTCTTGGCTCTATTCCCTCTCTTACCTTCTGCTTTGCGGCGAACGCACCAAGGGCGGACAGCCGCAGAGGTTCCGTTGTGAGAAGGCAAGAGCCGAGGGCACCGCCGTACCAAAGGCGGCTACAGTCCTTCGTTGACTTGTCGGGGCTGTATCTGTCAAAGGCCGCAAGAAGGGAAACCATCGTGCTTTCGTATTCACGGGTGCTGATTTCACGTTCCAAGCCCCAGACAAGCCTAAAGTTGAAGCCATTCTTGGGGCTAAAACCGTCCGTTTTTTCCCTACGACTTAGAAGATACTTATAAGTCGTAGGGATTTTTCGGGCGATTTCCAAGCCTGTTTGCGGCTCTTGGCTGTAAGAGAAGTACCAGAAGCTTGCGGGCAAGCCTATGTTCTCAGCGTACTGAGCCACTTCCAGCGGACTTGTGCCGCAAGAATCAAAGTCAAGTGCTATGAGTTGGTTAGCTAGAACGTCCTTCTTCTTGAACGTTCCGCCGCTCATATCGTAGATACCAGCTCGCCAAGCGTGCCCCTTGCCGCAAAGCTCAGCTACCTGTTCTATCGTCTTTTCTTCTTGTACGTAGTTAGTCTTGCTCTGTAGGAGTGCGGCGTTGCTTGGCTTCCTTTCGTAGCTGGATTTCGAGTAGCAGAAGGTTGGCATTATTCATACTCACCAGCCAACCTCTTGGCGTTTCTATCCCTCTTCCTTTCCAGCTCTTTGTCAGCGTCACTCAGGAAGTTCCTTAGATACTCTGAACTACCAAGCTGCTTGGGGATAATCCAAGAGTAGCTGTAAGTATCGAAAGTGCGGCTATCCCCTGTCTTGTCTGCCTGATGCTTGCCGCTCACGAAGTAGTCAACGGCTATCGTCACAAGCTCTGAAAGGTTCAGCTCTGGTAAGCAGTTCTCAGCGTACCGCTTCCAAGCTTCCTTCCTCTGCGGCTCAATACGTAGCTTTACGATTTCGCTCTTGTTCATCGTTTTTATTCCTCTCTATTCAGTTGTCAAAGAACGCAGGGCTGTTCGTTTTCTCGCCCTCTATGTAGATATGAAAAATGCGGACACCTGATTACTCATTCGTGCCCACGGTTTCAAAAAAAGTTGGGTGCGTTGTTGTGTCTAAGAATCCCTAGGTTTCTGGACAGGCCGCAGACCAGCCGAGAACGCCCCGATTTGCGGCCAAAACCTGCCGAAAAAGTTGTCTAAAAAGTAAGTTGTCTAAAAAGTCTGTCTAAAAAGTATGCTACACTGTCCTTGGAACAAGAAGCCGCAAGGAAGGGGCAGGAAATGAGCAACGCAAAGGTTTTCGGCTACGCCCGAGTTTCAACAAGGCACCAGCACGAGGACAGGCAAGTAAAGGCACTGTCTGAGTACGGCATCAGGCAGGAAGATATTTACGTCGATAAGGTAAGCGGCCTGAAAGAGCACCGCCCCGCACTTGATAAGCTGCTCAACCTGCTTCAAGAGGGCGATACCTTGGTTATCAGCTCTTTTGACAGGCTCGCACGCTCTACCAAGCAGCTTCTAGAACTTGCCGAGAGATTCCAGAAAGAGGGCGTGCGGCTGGTGAGTATGAAAGAGAACCTTGATACCAGCACGCCGCAAGGCAAGCTCTTCTTTACCATCTCTGCGGCTTTTGCCGAGTTTGAGCGTTCAATCATCGAAGAGCGTAGAGAAGAGGGTATGTCCATTGCTCGTGAGAAGGGCGTCCGTTTCGGAAGGCCGCAAAGCGACGAGGAAAAGATAGAAGCCGCCATTTCCCTTTATCTGGACGGCAAGCTATCCGTTGCCCGCATTGCCGAGACGTGCGGCGTTAGCAGGGCTACAATCTACAACAAGTTAAAGGCACGCGGCATCAGCCGCAGGAACTAGTAGAAAGGGCAAGCAATGGCTATCCAGAAGCTAACGGACAACGTACAGATTGACTTCGAGGGAAAGCGTATCTACGTCGATTTTGAGAACGCAACCGAGACGGATAACAAGGTTGCCATTCTGAACAGGGCAGACGGCTTCGTTATCCTGCCGGTTAGCGATATGCCCAAGCCCAAGCGTGAGAAGTCCAAGGCTCGCGTTGCCAATGGCAAGAAGAACGTCCACAACGCCGAGTATTGGAAGAAGCAGCTTGCCGACGTACAGGCCACTACAGCACAAGTGAAGAAGTTTGAAGAGCTGTACAAGGAAAAGTGTAAGAAAGGCGAGAAGGGCAAGGGTTACTTTGCGGCTGTTTCCTATGCAAAAGGAATCATCGCCGCTAAGAAGGAAGACTAAGAGCTTCTAGCAATCTAGATACGAAAAAAGAGGGGTGAGAAGGATTTACCTTCCCGCCCCTCTTTACTGTGTAGCCTTGGAAGTTCTAGCCACGCCAAGCAGCCAAGAGACGTTGCCAACGTGAAGGCTTCTTCTGCGGCTGTTGCGGTGCTTCGTACTCAGGCTCAGTGACA
>NZ_JBQXES010000037.1:0-5480 GCF_052599055.1 Thermophilibacter sp. ZX-H3
TTGCGCGGATGGGGGTCGTGACAGAGATTGGGCTGCCACAACCCCCATCCGCGCAACAGGGCGAGAAGAACGCCCAGTTGACGCCCCGCGCCGATTGCCATAACCCCCATCCGCGCAACGCCCCGCGCGCGGGAATTGCCACGACCCCGAAATCAGCAGCGCGTCCTCAGCGGCGCGGGCGAAGCGGGGAGAGAAATGCGAGCGGGGCGGTGGCCCGGGCCCTATTCCGGGATGGGCAGCAGCACGTGGACGCGGAAGAGCCCGTCGCGGGCATCGAAGGTGATCGACCCGCCGTAGCGCTCGGCGACGAGCCGCATGGACTTGGTGCCATAGCCGTGCAGGCCACCGCCCTTGGTGCTGCCGAGCGAGCCACCCTCCTGCCTGAGCTCTCCCTCGTAGAAGTTGCGCACCTGGATGACGGCCATCTGGCCCATGCGACGAACGCTCACGTCGATGAGGCGGCGCTCGGGGTCGGAGATGGCGTCAGCCGCGTCGATCGCGTTGTCGAGCGCGTTGCCAAAGAGCGAGTAGACGTCCTGCTCGGACATGAACGACAGGATCGAGCCGTTGGCCGAGCACGTGAGCTCGATTTCCTTGCGGCCGCAGAGCAGCCCCTTCTCGGTGAGGATGACGTCGAGGGCGGGGTTCGAGGTCTGCACCCCGGAATCGTATATCGAGATGAGCCCATCGATGCTGCGCATGAACTCCTCGCCGGTGCCCGACCTCCCCGAGAGGGAGTGGACCTGGTGACGGATGTCATGGCAGCGCACGTTGATGGCCTCGATCGTGTCGCGCGAGAGCTCGTACTGACGGCGCTCGTCGGCCATGAGCTGACGCGTCGCCGCGGCGTCGGCGCGCATGCGGTTGGAGTAGAGGATCTCGTAGTCAAGATAGAGCGTGAGCGCGCAGATGAAGAGCTGCACGAGCATGAGGAGCAGGAAGGCCTCCTCGGGAAGGGCGCCCATGTCGTACAGCTCGCGGATCGAGGTGTCGAGGACGATGTTCACGGCGATGACGCCCAAAAGGACGAGCAGCGTTCGGCGATCGCCCTCGCCCTCCAGCCGGTCGGTATGGATGCGTCGCACGAGCAGGCGGTATCCCAGCAGGAAGACGACGGCGGCAACGGCAAGCTGGGAGGCGCCGGAGAGGGGATTGTCGGAGGGGAGGTCGGGCACGGTGAGGAAGCGCAGGGTCTCCCAGAGGGAGTGCGCGAGGTTCTGCAGGGCATAGCCCGCCGTGCAGCAGAATACGGCATCCCAGAGGCTCACCTCGAAGACCATCCGGGCGATGGGCACGCAGGCGAGAAGGACCACGACGAAAAACATGATGGTGGCCGCCGCGGCGGCAAAGTCGCCGAACTGGGAGATGGCCCAGGTCGTGACCGTGGTGTGGAAAAGGGAGCTCGCAAACGAGATGCCAAGACACGTTCCGGCGCACGCGAGAAGCCGCCAGCGGCCGGCCCTCAGCGGGTAGAGCGCGCAGAAGAGGCCCATGGCCACAAAGATGGTGAGGAAGTTCGGCAAACTGACGAGCAGGGCCCGCTGCACGAGGCCGAGCAGGCCCGGCATCAGAGCGTCCCTCCCAGGTAGGAGGAGAAGCGCTCGATGGCCTCCCGGCGGCGCGAGCGGCTGAGCGGGAGGAGGTCGCCGTTGGCCATGCTGACGCGCGATCCCTGCATGAGCCGCACGTAGTCCATGTTGACGACGCATCCGCTTGAGATCTGGAGCAGCGGCCCGTCCTTCTCGGCCGCCTCCATAATCTGCCGGATGGTCCCGCGGAGCATGAGGGGCTCGTCGCCGGTGGTGAGGTGGAAGGCGAGGTCATGGCGGAGCAGCTCCACGTAGTAGAGCTCGTGGAGCGGAATCACGCGAACGCCCCCGCCCACCTGGAGGACGATTCTCCCCGCGCCGGCCCGGCTGAGCCGACCCACCACCTTGTCGAGCGCCATCTCGAGCTTGGGCTGCGTGACGGGCTTGACGATGAACCCCGCGGCGCCGACCTCGTAGCCGCGCACCGCGTACTGGGCGAGGCTCGTCGTGAAGATGAGGGGCGTGTCCGGGTCGTAGGAGCGCATGAGCTCGGCCGCCTCCATGCCGTTGATCCCCGGGAGCTCGATGTCAAGGAAGACGAGGTCAAACGTGCGGTTGCCGCGCGCCAGCGCCGTTGCCACCGGGCTCGTCTCTATCTCGAACTCAAGCCCGTGCTTCTCGCCATAGCGCATGACGGCGTCACGTAGGACCTCCGCCTCGTCTGCGTAGTCCTCGACGATAAGAACCTTGTGCATGACGCCTCCCGCCGGATTGTTCAGGACCCTTGCGCTCATCTCAATTGTAAGGGTGCCGGCGTGCGACGGGCGCGCCTCCGGGCAGCGTGCGCGAGCGGGCGGGGGAGGGCAGAAGACGTCAAAAAACCGACCGATGCCCCCGGACCCCTTATCTCCTTCAGGCCGTTTTCATACAAAGGACGAGAAGGACGGGCCGCCAGAGGGGCGGGCCCATGCACGAGGGAACGAGGGAAGGAGAACGCATGCTCGAGATCAACATGGACGACGTGCTCGCCGTGCTGCAGTCCGTTGCGCCGCAGCTCGTCGTCATCGCGATCGCGCTGGTGGCGGCCATTGTGGTCACGGTCGTCGTGGCGCGCATGGCGGAGGGGAGGCGCAAGCTCGCCCGCTCGCTCACGTGGATCGCGGCCGTGGCCGTGATCGCGGGCTCGGTGAACGCGATGCTCCTGGGGCCGCTCAACAGCGTGGTCACCATGGCCACCGCCGAGCGCCACGAGCTTTCGCAGGAGACCATCGACAGGACCAACCAGCTTGCCGTGGACATCGAGTCCGAGGGCATCACCCTGCTTCAGAACAGCGAAGGCCTGCTCCCGATGGAGCCGGGCAACGTGAACGTCTTTGGCTGGGCGTCCACCAACCCCATCTACGGCGGCACGGGCTCCGGCTCGCTCTCCGACGCCTATGAGACGGTGACGCTGCTCGACAGCCTGGAGATGGCCGGCTTCACCACCAACGAGGAGCTCACGAGCTTCTACACGGACTACTCGACCGAGCGCGGCGTCATCGCCGTCACCGCGGCGGACTGGACGCTGCCCGAGCCGCCGGCGAGCACCTATACCGACGAGCTCATGGCCTCCGCGCGCGACTTCTCCGACACCGCGATCGTGGTCATCGGGCGCGTGGGCGGCGAGGGCCTCGACCTGCCCACCGACATGGGCGCCGAGGGCGTCACCTACACCAACAACTCCACGGAGTACGCCGACTTCGAGGCGGGCCAGCACTACCTCGAGCTCAGCCGCACCGAGCGCGACATGCTCGACCTCGTGTGCGAGAACTTCGACAACGTGGTCCTCGTCTACAACGGCGCCAACGCCTTCGAGATGGGCTTCCTTGCGGACTACCCCGAGATCAAGAGCGTGCTGTGGGCGCCGCACCCCGGCCAGGCCGGCTTCGAGGCGCTGGGCTCGGTCCTCACCGGCGCGGTGAACCCGTCCGGCAAGACGTCCGACACGTTCCTCTATGACCTCACCCAGGCCCCCACGTGGAACAACTTCGGCGCCTTCCAGTACGACAACGTGAGCGAGTTCGAGGTCGAGAGCGCCCGCGGCACCCGCTCTCCCAAGTTCGTGAACTACGTCGAGGGCATCTACGTGGGCTATCGCTTCTGGGAGACGGCGGACGACGAGGGGCTCGTCGACTACGAGGCGAGCGTCCAGTACCCGTTTGGCTACGGCCTCAGCTACACCACGTTCAGCCAGGAGATGGGTCCCGCGAGCTTTGACGGGGACACGGTGAGCTTTGACGTCACCGTCACCAACACGGGCGACGTGGCGGGCAAGGACGTGGTCGAGGCCTACGTGAACCCGCCCTACACCAATGGCGGCATCGAGAAGGCGACGGCGAACCTCGTGGCGTACGAGAAGACCGCCCTCCTCGAGCCCGGCGAGTCCCAGACCGTCACCATCAGCTTCGAGGATGACGACATGGGCTCCTACGACTACGAGGGCGCTCGCGCCTACGTGCTCGAGGCCGGCGACTACGTGGTCTCCATCAACTCTGACTCCCACACCGTCATCTCCGAGCAGACGGTGAGCGTGCCCGAGACCATCACCTACGACACCGAGGACAACACCCACAACGGCGACCTCCAGGCGGCGACCAACGTCTTCGACGACGCCAACGGCGACCTCGAGTACCTCTCGCGCGAGGACGGCTTTGCCAACTACGCCGAGGCCACGGCCGCCCCGACGAACTACTCCATGTCAGACGAGTACAAGGCCACGTTCTACAACAACGGCAACTACGATCCCACGGAGTTCGACAACCCCGACGACGAGATGCCCGTGACGGGCGCCGACAACGGGCTGCGCCTCATCGACCTGCGTGGCGTTGCCTACGACGACCCGCAGTGGGACGCCCTTCTCGACCAGCTGACCGTGGACGAGATGAACACCCTCATCGCCAACGGCGGCTACCAGAACGCCGCGGTTGACTCCATCGGCAAGATCCGCCTGTCCGACGTCGACGGCCCGGCCGCCCTCAAGGACAACTTCACCGGCGTGAGCTCGATCGGCCTGCCGTCCAACGTGTCCCTCGCGTGCTCGTGGAACAAGGAGCTCGCCTACGAGTTCGGCGTGACGATCGGCGACATGGCGCACGAGATGGAGGTCTCCGGCTGGTACGCCCCCTCCATCAACATCCACCGCTCCGCCTTTGGCGGCCGCAACTTCGAGTACTTCTCTGAGGACCCGGTGCTCACCGGCACCCTGGCGGCCCAGCAGGTGCTCGGCGCCGACAGCCGCGGCGTCTACGCCTTCACCAAGCACTTCGCCCTCAACGAGCAGGAGACCGAGCGCAACGGCCAGCTCTGCACCTGGTCAAACGAGCAGGCCATCCGCGAGATCTACCTGCGCGCCTTCGAGGAGGTCGTGAAGGCCGACGTCTCCGCGCAGGCCATCATGGGCGCGTTCAACTACATCGGCAACACGTACGCGAGCGCCCACCTCGGCCTCAACCAGACCGTCCTGCGTGACGAGTGGGGCTTCGAGGGCATGGTCGAGACGGACTACTTCTCCGGCCCCAACTATGGCTACCAGAACGCCGACCAGCTCATCCGCGGCGGCACCGACATCATGCTCGCCTCCACCGAGACAACGAACAACGTGGAGGACCAGAGCGCCACGGCGGTCATCCAGATGCGCCGCGCCGCTCACAACATCCTCTACGCGGCCGTGAACAGCTGGCGCTACGCCGATGGCGACCCGGCCGCCGTCACGCCCGCGTGGCAGATCGCGACCTACGCGGTCGACGCCGTGATCGGCGTGGCGCTCGTGGGGCTCGGCGTCGTCGCCGTGAGGCGCTTCGCGGCGCGCAAGACCTCGTAAGCGCTTGTCTACGCATCCGCAAGGGGCGGCCCGGTTCTTCTCTCCGGCTCACTGCGCTGCGCGCAGAAGTCGCCGGGCGAGAAGAACCGGGC
>NZ_JBQXES010000038.1:0-5159 GCF_052599055.1 Thermophilibacter sp. ZX-H3
CCCGCGGGGCGCCGGGGTGCGTATAGTTAATCCCCGCGCAGCGACGGGGCAGGCGCCCCCGACCAGCGCGGCGAACCTTGAAAACCGGATACTGCGATCGAGAGATCGACGAAGACAGACCAGCGAAATTCGAATCTCTGACACACAGAGACGTCAATTTCAGCGAATCCGAGATCAGCGGGATCTTTGGACGGGACGGACCGACCACTCACACTGTAAGGCGGCTCTAGGCCGCCTGGCATTTGAACGGAGAGTTCGATCCTGGCTCAGGATGAACGCTGGCGGCGCGCCTAACACATGCAAGTCGAACGGTTAAAGCACCTCCGGGTGTGTATAAAGTGGCGAACGGCTGAGTAACACGTGGGCAACCTGCCCCTCGCACCGGGACAGCCTCGGGAAACCGTGGATAATACCGGATACTCCGGACCCCCCGCATGGGGGGACCGGGAAAGCCCAGACGGCGAGGGATGGGCCCGCGGCCTGTTAGCTAGTTGGTGGGGCAACGGCCCACCAAGGCGATTATGGGTAGCTGGGTTGAGAGACCGACCAGCCAGATTGGGACTGAGACACGGCCCAGACTCCTACGGGAGGCAGCAGTGGGGAATCTTGCGCAATGGGCGAAAGCCTGACGCAGCGACGCCGCGTGCGGGACGAAGGCCTTCGGGTCGTAAACCGCTTTCAGCAGGGACGAGGGGGAAACCTGACGGTACCTGCAGAAGAAGCCCCGGCTAACTACGTGCCAGCAGCCGCGGTAATACGTAGGGGGCGAGCGTTATCCGGATTCATTGGGCGTAAAGCGCTCGTAGGCGGTCCGTTAGGTCGGGAGTCAAATCCGGGGGCTCAACCCCCGCCCGCTCCCGATACCGGCGGACTTGAGTTTGGTAGGGGAAGGCGGAATTCCAAGTGTAGCGGTGGAATGCGCAGATATTTGGAAGAACACCGGTGGCGAAGGCGGCCTTCTGGGCCACAACTGACGCTGAGGAGCGAAAGCTAGGGGAGCGAACAGGATTAGATACCCTGGTAGTCCTAGCCGTAAACGATGGACACTAGGTGTGGGGGGAGAGTCCCTCCGTGCCGCAGCTAACGCATTAAGTGTCCCGCCTGGGGAGTACGGCCGCAAGGCTAAAACTCAAAGGAATTGACGGGGGCCCGCACAAGCAGCGGAGCATGTGGCTTAATTCGAAGCAACGCGAAGAACCTTACCAGGGCTTGACATCTAGGTGAAGCGGCGGAAACGCCGTGGCCGAGAGGAGCCTAGACAGGTGGTGCATGGCTGTCGTCAGCTCGTGTCGTGAGATGTTGGGTTAAGTCCCGCAACGAGCGCAACCCCCGTCGCATGTTGCCAGCGGTTCGGCCGGGCACCCATGCGAGACCGCCGGCGTCAAGCCGGAGGAAGGTGGGGATGACGTCAAGTCATCATGCCCCTTATGTCCTGGGCTGCACACGTGCTACAATGGCCGGCACAATGGGCTGCCACCGCGCGAGCGGGAGCGAATCCCCAAAGCCGGCCCCAGTTCGGATTGGAGGCTGCAACCCGCCTCCATGAAGTCGGAGTTGCTAGTAATCGCGGATCAGCACGCCGCGGTGAATGCGTTCCCGGGCCTTGTACACACCGCCCGTCACACCACCCGAGTCGATTGCACCCGAAGTCGTCGGCCCAACCTCGTGAGGGAGGCGCCGAAGGTGTGGTTGGTAAGGGGGGTGAAGTCGTAACAAGGTAGCCGTACCGGAAGGTGCGGCTGGATCACCTCCTTTCTAGGGAGAATCGCCTCTTTAGAAGAGAACAACATGACGGCGGACGTCCCCGCCAGTCCCGCTGATGCCTTCGTCGCGCCCCCCGGGGCGCGCAGTGTCCGGTCTCGAGGGCTCGCCCTCGCCGTACCTTGAGAGCTGCATAGCGTGACGAAAGATTTTCCTCAAAGAAGATCGCATCTGAAGACGCGGCGGCGCCAGCCGCCGCGAGACTTTAAGTATGTTCGAGCCATCGAAGAGAAGATGGTAAGGGCAAACGGTGGATGCCTTGGCACAGGAAGCCGACGAAGGACGTGACAAGCTGCGATAAGCCGCGGTTAGGGGCACTTGCCCGCTCGACCCGCGGATCTCCGAATGGGCGAACCCGACGGGAGTCATTTCCCGTCACCGCCGGCCGAACACATAGGCCGGTGGGAGGCAACCGGGGGAACTGAAACATCTAAGTACCCCGAGGAAGAGAAATCAATCGAGATTCCCCTAGTAGTGGCGAGCGAACGGGGACCTAGGACAAACCGGCGGCCGCGCAAGCGCCGCCGGGGTTGTAGGGCCAAGCACTGCGCAGTTACAAAACCTCGTGGAAGCGGAACGGCATGGGAAGGCCGGCGGGACAGGGTTAGAGCCCCGTACGCGAATCCGCGAGGACTGCCGCTTGGTTCCTGAGTACCGCCGGACACGTGAAACCCGGTGGGAAGCTGGGGGGTCCACCCTCCAATCCTAAATACTCTCCTGTGACCGATAGTGGACCAGTACCGTGAGGGAAAGGTGAAAAGCACCCCGGGAGGGGAGTGAAATAGTACCTGAAACCGTTTGCCTACAAGCAGTCGGAGCAGCGCTTGCGCTGTGACGGCGTGCCTTTTGTAGAATGAGCCAGCGAGTTACGGCGCGTGGCGAGGTTAAGCCACGAAGCGAGCCGCAGCGAAAGCGAGTCCGAAACGGGCGAGCAGTCGCGCGCCGTAGACGCGAAGCCGGGTGAGCTATCCATGGGCAGGCTGAAGCGGGGGTAAGACCCCGTGGAGGGCCGAACCCACCTAGGTTGAAAACTGGGGGGATGACCTGTGGATAGGAGTGAAAGGCCTATCAAACCCGGAGATATCTCGTTCTCCCCGAAATAGCTTTAGGGCTAGCCTCGGACGTTTACCTGCGGGGGTAGAGCACTGAATGGACGCGGGGGCCTCACCGCCTACCAACTCCAATCAAACTCCGAATACCGCCGGTCCAGAGTCCGGGAGTCAGAACATGTGGGCTAAGCTGTGTGTTCGAAAGGGAAACAGCCCAGACCGCCCGCTAAGGTCCCGAAGTCCGTGCTAAGTGGCAAAGGATGTGCGTTTGCCTAGACAACCAGGATGTTGGCTTAGAAGCAGCCATTCATTTAAAGAGTGCGTAATAGCTCACTGGTCGAGTGGACATGCGCCGACAATATACGGGGCTAAGCACGGCACCGAAGCGGCGGACTAGATTTCATCTAGTGGTAGGGGAGCTTTCCGTCTGGGGCGAAGCCGCGGGACGACCCGCGGTGGACCGGCCGGAAGTGAGAATGCTGGCATGAGTAACGAGAGCGGCGTGGGAAACGCCGCCGCCGTAAACCCAAGGTTTCCTGGGCGAGGCTAATCCTCCCAGGGTCAGTCGGGAGCTAAGGCGAGGCCGGAAGGCGTAGCCGATGCACAGCAGGTCGACATTCCTGCACCCCCGAACGGGCGCTATCACCGATGGGGCGACGGAGAAGGGTAGCTGGACGGGGTTCTGGACGTCCCCGCGATGGCACGTAGGCTGAGGGGTAGTGAAACGCGCCCCTCGCGACGGCTGAGGTGCCGGACGAAGCGACTGAGCGAAGCCAGTGAGCCCATGCTTCCAAGAAAACCCCCTAGGGAGCCCGCAGGGGCCCGTACCGCAAACCGACACAGGTGGGTGGGTAGAGCATACCAAGGCGATCGGGAGAACCATGGTTAAGGAACTCGGCAAAATTGCCCCGTAACTTCGGGAGAAGGGGTGCCGCCTCGGGTGGAGGGACTTGCTCCCCGAGCCCAGGGCGGCCACAGTAAATAGGCCCAAGCGACTGTTTATCAAAAACACAGGACTCTGCTGAAGTCGTAAGACGACGTATAGGGTCTGACGCCTGCCCGGTGCCGGAAGGTCACGAGGAGCCGTCAGCGCGAGCGAAGCGGCGAATCCAAGCCCCGGTAAACGGCGGCCGTAACTATAACGGTCCTAAGGTAGCGAAATTCCTTGTCGGGTAAGTTCCGACCTGCACGAAAGGCGTAACGATTTGGGCGCTGTCTCAACCATGGACCCGGTGAAATTGCACTAGTCGTGAAGATGCGACTTACCCGCGGAAGGACGGAAAGACCCCGTGAACCTTTACTGCAGCTTGACATTGGCTGCCGGTTCGTCGTGTAGAGGATAGGTGGGAGACGCTGAACCAGGGACGCCAGTCTCTGGGGAGTCGCCCTTGGAATACCACCCTCGACGTTCTGGCATCCTAACCCGCGACCGTCACCCGGCGTGGGGACCGTGTCAGGTGGGTAGTTTGACTGGGGCGGTCGCCTCCTAAAGAGTAACGGAGGCGCACGTAAGGTCTGCTCAGGACGGTCGGCAACCGTCCCTTTGAGTGCAAGAGCATAAGCAGGCTTGACTGCGAGACGGACAGGTCGAGCAGATGGGAAACCAGGTTCTAGTGATCCGGCGGCTCAGCGTGGTATGGCCGTCGCTCAACGGATAAAAGGTACTCCGGGGATAACAGGCTGATCTTCCCCAAGAGTCCACATCGACGGGAAGGTTTGGCACCTCGATGTCGGCTCATCGCATCCTGGGGCTGGAGCAGGTCCCAAGGGTATGGCTGTTCGCCATTTAAAGCGGTACGCGAGCTGGGTTCAGAACGTCGTGAGACAGTTCGGTCCCTATCCTCCGTGGGCGTAGGAGAACTGAGGGAGGCTGCCCCTAGTACGAGAGGACCGGGGTGGACGGACCTCCGGTGTACGGGTTGTCGACCAACGGCACTGCCCGGTAGCTGAGTCCGGTTCGGATAACCGCTGAAAGCATCTAAGCGGGAAGCCAGTCCCGAGATGAGTTCTCCCTTCGGTAAGGCCACTCGTAGACTACGAGTTCGATAGGCCGCAGATGTAAGCCCCGCGAGGGGTTGAGTCGAGCGGTACTAATCGGCCGAGCTCTTCTCTTCATTCCAAGCTCGAGCGATCCCAGAGGGAAGCCCGACGTCACGCTGTGCGGCCCCCAGGGCACGGCGCGGAGCCGCCCCTGACAGCAGAATGCCCCTTGTTGGTCAGCGACCATGGCAGGGGAGGCACACCCGGTCCCATTCCGAACCCGGAAGTTAAGCCCCCGAGCGCCGATGGTACTGCGGAGTAGTCCGTGGGAGAGCAGGACGTCGCTGACCAACAAGGGGCATTTTGCGT
>NZ_JBQXES010000039.1:0-2995 GCF_052599055.1 Thermophilibacter sp. ZX-H3
TTCGCTGGTCTGTCTTCGTCGATCTCTCGATCGCAGTATCCGGTTTTCAAGGTTCGCCGCGCTGGTCGGGGGCGCCTGCCCCGTCGCTGCGCGGGGATTAACTATACGCACCCCGGCGCCCCGCGGGCGCGGGAATCGGGAGGTTCACGTTTCCTCCACAATGTATAGCTCCCATTGTGTTTGATAACGTCTGACTTGCGGATTTGATCACCCGGAGCTTTCGGGAATGGTCACGAAAAACTTTCGGGTTTGGGCATGGGCACGCCGACCATCCCCAATGGGGCCTAACGTTGCCGCTGCTACGGTTGCGACGATGGGAGGCCGGGAAGGAAATGATCGGCGCGGCCAGGATCGACGATATCAGAAGGCTCGGGAGGGGCGGGGCGAGCGTCGCCTCGATCGCCCGGGACACCGGGGTCTCCGAGCCCACGGCGGGGAAGTGCCTGAGGGAGACCGACCTCTCCGAGAGGCCGCCGGCGGTCGGCAGGGCGCCCGAGTCGCCCCTGCCCGGGCCCTTCGCGGGGCTGATCGACTCGTGGCTGCTGGAGGACCGGCGCTGCTGGCTCGAGCAGCGCCACACCGCGAAGAGGGTCTGCGACCGCCTCGTCGCGGAGGAGGGCTTCGAGGGCTCGTACTCGACCGTCAGGAGGTACGTGAGGCGCAGGCGCGAGGAGTTCGCCGCCGAGCCCGGCGCCCGCGAGGCGCAGGGGTTCCTGCCGCCCGGCTGGCTCCCGGGCGAGTGCCAGGTCGACTTCGGGCAGGCGGACTTCCGCGTGCGCGGCGTCGTCACCCGCGGCCACTTCCTCGTCGTGACGTTCCCGCACTCAAACGTCGGGCTCGCGCAGGTCTTCTGGGGCGAGACCGCGGAGTGCGTCTGCCAGGGGCTCCGGAGCGTCTTCGAGTTCCTCGGGGGCGTGCCGCTGCGGGCCGTGTTCGACAACGCCACCGAGGTCGGCCGCAGGGTCGGCGCCGAGATAAGGACCTCGGGGCTCTTCCGGCGGTTCGCCGCGCACTACGGGCTCGACCACGGCCTCGCCAGCCCCCGCTCGGGGAACGAGAAGGGGTCCGTGGAGAACAAGGTCGGGACGCTCAGGCGCAACCTCTTCGTCCCGGTCCCGCAGGTCTGGGACGTGAAGGCCCACGACGAGCGGCTGCTCGGCGCGTGCCTGGGGCTCTCGGACGGCAAGCCGCACCACCGCAGGGGCGCGCCCGAGTCCGAGCTCTTCGGGGACGACCGCGCGGCGCTCTCGCCGCTGCCGGAGGCCCCGTTCGCGTGCGTGACGTGGCTCACCAGGAGGTGCGACAAGCAGGGCTCGTTCGGGGCCGGGGGCGAGCACCGCCACTCGGCGGGCCCCGCCAACGCCTCCCGCGGGGTCGCCGTCGCGATGGGCGCCTTCGACGTCACGGTCGTCGGCGCCGGCGGCGAGGTCGTCGCCGGGCACCCGCGCGAGTGGGGCGACGCGCCGACGGACTCCGCCGACCCCACGCTGCGGCCGAGGCTGCTCCGCGTGCGCCCGGGCGGCTGGCGCGACAGCGTCGTGCGCGGGTCGCCGCCCGAGGAGCTCGTGTCGTTCCCCGGCCCGGGGGCGCCCGCCGACCTCGGCGCGGACCTCAGGGCCCTGCGCGACGCGGGCGCCAGGCGGGGCTGGGCGGCGACCGCGGGGGGCGCGCTGAGGTCGCTGGAGGCCACCGGCGGCGTCGACGCCGCCACCCTGGAGCTCGCCGCCGCCAGGGCGGCCGCGGGCGACGCGTCCGTCGAGTACGACGAGCCGGCCGGCCTCGCGGGGTACGACCGTGCGTTCGAGCTGCTGGAGGGGGGCGCCGCCAGTGCCTAGGATCCCGGACGCCGAGCGCGAGGGGCTCTCCTCGCGCGCCAGGTCGCTGCTCGTATCGAAGGCGACGATAGCGCGGTTCCTCGAGGCCGCCACGCCCGGCCAGCTCGCCGCGTGCTCCGGGATGCTCGCGCGCGAGCTCGAGTCGCGCGAGCGCTCCAAGCGGGCGAGGCTGCTGCGCCAGGCGAGGTTCCCCGTGCCCAAGGCCGTGGAGGGGTTCGACCGGCCCGACGTACGCTTCCCCGAGGGCTGGGGCCGCGACGAGATGCTCTCGCCCGGCTTCGTCGGGCGCGCCGAGGACCTCGTCTTCCACGGCCCCACCGGCCGCGGCAAGACGCACGTCGCCACCGCCCTCGGAATCGAGGCGACGAGGCGCGGGGTCCCCGTGCGCCTCTCCCGGACGGCGACGCTCGTGCTGCAGCTCGGCAAGGCCAAGCGCGAGGGGACGCTCGACAGGCTGCTGGCGGACGTCGGCAGGGCCGGGCTCGTGATCCTCGACGAGTTCGGCTACGTCCCCTTCGACGTCGACGGCGCGCGGCTGCTCTACCAGGTGATATCGGACAGCTACGAGAGGAGGAGCATAGTGTTCACCACGAACGTCGAGTTCAGCCGGTGGGGAACGGTCTTCGCGGACGACAGGCTCGCCGCCGCGATCGTGGACCGCGTCGTCCACCACGGCAGGCTCGTCGAGTTCGGCGGCCCAAGCCACCGTCTCGAGGAGTCGCTCATGCTGGGCAAGTCGGGAAGCTAGCGGCGCGCCCGTGACCGAACCCGAAAGAGTTGCGTGCCCAAACCCGAAAGCTTTCCGTGATCATTTCCGAAAGACGGACTTGACCAAACACATCCCATTAAGCAAAGCCCCGTGTCTGAACAGGAAGAGATTCTGCAAGATGCGTCACGACCTGGCGAGGGAAGGGGCCTTTAATGGCCAGGAATCCTATCCGAAGCAAGAAGACGACGATCGTCGCTTTTCCCCTGAGAGGACCTTGATCATGGATAGACAACAAAAAAGGGCCCCGCTCGGGACCCTTTTTCAACGCAAAATGCCCCTTGTTGGTCAGCGACGTCCTGCTCTCCCACGGACTACTCCGCAGTACCATCGGCGCTCGGGGGCTTAACTTCCGGGTTCGGAATGGGACCGGGTGTGCCTCCCCTGCCATGGT
>NZ_JBQXES010000040.1:0-1634 GCF_052599055.1 Thermophilibacter sp. ZX-H3
AGTATCCGGTTTTCAAGGTTCGCCGCGCTGGTCGGGGGCGCCTGCCCCGTCGCTGCGCGGGGATTAACTATACGCACCCCGGCGCCCCGCGGGCGCGGGAATCGGGAGGTTCACGTTTCCTCCACAAATTAGGTCTCATCCCTGATTCCTAAGATTGCTGTGTGGGGGTAACCTGCCGCGCCAGCCCATAACGATAGGACCCAAGCGCGACAGCAGTTGCTTGCTTGCAGAAGTCTCAATGGGTTGGCCATCCAACGGCTCCTTCGGGGTTTGGCATGGGCATCAGGGCACCAGCCCCGGGGGCTTGTGATGCCCGAGGTCGGACTGCACACGGAATCGCTTCCCACATAATCGCGTATGTGACCTTGAGCCTCTTTCGCGCCTCGCCCTCGATGCTCAGCCGCACCTTACCCGCTCGCCCTAACTCTTCCTAACACCTTTTCGAACCTGTTCCTACTGCAGATGATTGGGTTGCAGCTGATCATCGTTAGGTTCGTGGGGCATATGTTCCTGCCGCAACGCTGGCCGTTGACCTGATGCTGACCCAGACACGCTCTCAAACTGCGGCATCTCACGGCAACTTGGCAGATCGTCATAGCCGTAGACCATTGAAAGACGATCAGCGGGCCAGGGCTATCTCGCTTGGCCCGCCCCAAGACACCATGAGTTAGCACTCGTAAGCCTCGTTGTCAGCGAATGAGTCCACAAAGGGCTTGTCAGGCTTTACTGTACCGGCCCTGGCACTTCAATCTCACCGATGGGCTTTCGCGCAATATCACACTCCGCGAGATGAGAGGCCCCCTTCACGAATGCTTCCTCCCAAAGACAACCGGCGCACACAGAGAGCGCCCCATCGCGCCTCGCAAAGCCGGGAGCATGATTGGACTGGCCACGACGCGCTGCATACGAAACGGATGCCGACAAGAGGCACTGTCCGCCGCCAGAGAATGAGGTCCTAAAGACCGCTCGAAACCAGAGCTGAGCCGAAAGGCGTCGTAAGAGACCGATCACTCCGACGCGCGAGTAAGGTGAAAGCGCGTCACGCCCTGAGATACGCGAGATGCCGAACCGCCTCTCAGGGCCCGCGGGCAGCAATGTAAAGGTGTCATGCGCCCTGCGCGCGCTGGGAACGGCTGTCTTGACGCTGGCCGAGGCAGCCTCGGCTGCAGCCAAGGAAATGCTGCATGCATGCCCGTTCCCCGGAGTATCCTGGCAGGCAGATACGGGGCCGGGGGGGTGAGGGCGATAGCGCCGAACCCGGCGCAGTCTCACAAGGAAAAAATTCGATTCAATCGATTAGCCGCTGCGACAAGCCGCCCCCCCGGCAGCCAGGCTCCTGCCGTCGCAAAGGGGAATGACGAAAGAACCATCTTGGGTGGCCGTCCAACGGCTCCTTCAGAGTCGGCCCAAGCCGAAGCGAAAAGCTAGGGATAAATACAAAATGAGACGACCTTGCGGACGGCTCAAGCTGTAATACATGGGCTGCGGGACCCACGCAAAATGGCGGGCGCCCCGCGCCGCCGCGAGACGCAAAATGCCCCTTGTTGGTCAGCGACGTCCTGCTCTCCCACGGACTACTCCGCAGTACCATCGGCGCTCGGGGGCTTAACTTCCGGGTTCGGAATGGGACCGGG
>NZ_JBQXES010000041.1:0-1492 GCF_052599055.1 Thermophilibacter sp. ZX-H3
GGGTTGATTTCCAACCTCAGCGAAACACCTTGAGCCGATAGCGCGTTTCCGCACCTATCGAGACGGAGGGGAGGCCCCGGCAGGGGCCTCCCCTCCGCGTTGTCGCAGGTGTAGGATGCATGGAGAGGCGTCGCGATGGGTCCGAGGCCCGTGCGGCAACGTCCCGCCGCGGCTTGCTTCCAGACTCAGCGCGACGGGTGCCGGGACCCTCGATTCGGTTGTCCCCGAGGGGCTAGTCGGCCAGCGGCGCCTCACCTCGCTCCGCCCTCGCGCGCTCCACGCAGCCCGGCGTCAGGTCGAGCTCGGAGGGGCCGAGCATCTCGACCCCGAAGGCGTCCAGGAGCGCCCGCGCGTCGTCGCCGAACGCGGCGAGGAGCATCTCGGAGGGCGTGCGCCAGGCGAGCTTGCCGCGCGGCTCGGAGTCCACCTGCGACATGACGAGCGCCGCGTCGGCGCGCGACAGGCGGTCGAGGCGCAGGCCGCGGCCCTTGGGCAGCAGCTTCCTGAGCTCGACGTGGTTCTTCTCGCACCCGCCCTTCTGGTCGGCGCGGCGCCCCTCGCAGTAGAAGAGCCTGGTCTCGCCCTCGCCCTCGCCGAGCAGGGCCGCGATGGCCGCCTCGTCGGCGAACTCGCTGCCGTTGTCCGTGAGCACGAGGCGGAACACCCGCCGCACCCCGTCGGCCCCCAGCGCCTCGCGCACGAGGCCGAGCCCGGCGAGGACGGCGCCGCAGGTGCCGTCGGCCACGGGTATCGCCAGCTGGAACGACGTCGGCCTGTGGTAGAGGGTGAGCAGGCGCGCGGAGTCGGCGGCCGAGCCCTCCACCGTGTCCATCTCCCAGGCGCCCGCGCGCTCGTCCTCGGTGAGGCGCATGAACTCCTCGTGCGACCTGCGCGCCGAGTGGCGCTCGGCTCGCCTCGGCGCCGAGCGGCGGCGGGGCCTGTAGCCCACCTTCCTCCTCAGCTCCATGTTGGTCATCTCCGCGTAGCCCGCGTCGACCCAGCGGTAGATCGTGCTCGCCGAGAGCCCCAGGTCCGGCCTCGTCGCCGCGATCTGCTCCGGCGAGAGCCCCCTCCGCAGCCCCTCGCGTATCGCGTCGAGCTTGGACGCCACGGAGAGCTCGGTCTCGTCGATGCCGCGCCTGCTCCCCCTGAGCTCCTCGTCGGCGGCGCGCTGGGCCATCCTCGCGCTGTAGAACACGCGCGGCCTCCTCGAGCAGCCGTAGGCCCTGCGGTGGCCGCAGCCGTCGCGGCACCTCGGCCACGACCCCAGGCGCGGGCACGCGGCCGCCAGCGCCGCCGCCTCGGGCGCGGGCTCCCCGTAGTGGGCGCGCGGCGAGGTCACGAAGCGGTGCCTCTCGACCTCGCTGGCGACCGTGGACGGCGCCCGCCCGATCTCGCGGGCTATCTCCCGGCACCCCCTGCCCCTGTCCAGCATCCTCTCGATCGTCTGCCGCTCGTGCCTCGTGAGCCTCGCGTAGGACCTCTCCGACGG
>NZ_JBQXES010000042.1:0-1189 GCF_052599055.1 Thermophilibacter sp. ZX-H3
AATCCGTGCGGAGCTTTTAACCACTCGGACAGAAAGTGTGTCCGCCCGCGCCCCGTCTCCGCAGGTCGATGGCGGAAAATCCGACCGTTAAACCCGACGGAATCGAGGTTCGCGGATGAAGGCGGTCAGGTGCCCCTCCTGCGGGGCGGCGATGAAGAGGAACGGGAGGACGAGTGCGGGCTCGCAGAGGTGGAGGTGCGGCTCCTGCGGCGCCTCCACGACGCTCTCCTACGACGACACGGCGGCGAGGCTCGACGAGTTCCTGGCGTGGCTGACCTCGAAGGACACCCAGCTCTCGATGCCCGGGCAGGGAAGGACGTTCAGGAGGAGGACGGCCGAGTTCTGGCGGGTGTGGCCCATGCCCGTGCCGACCGGGGAGGTCCACAGGGTGCTCTTCGTGGACGGGATCTGGCTCGCGCGCGAGCTCGTGGTCCTGATCGCGCACGACGGCGAGCACGTCGTCTCGTGGTACATGGCGCAGGCGGAGACCTCGAGGGCCTGGGAGGCGCTGATGGCGCCGATCCCGGCCCCGGACGTGGTGGTGTGCGACGGCGGCACGGGCTTCGAGAGGGCGAGGCGCCGGGCATGGCCGCGCACGAGGGTGCAGAGGTGCCTCTTCCACGCGTTCTGCCAGGTGAGGCGCTACACCACCTCGCGCCCGAGGCTCCAGGCGGGCAGGGAGCTCTACGCGCTCGCGCTCGAGCTGATGCACCTCGAGACCCTCCGCCAGGCGGACTGGTGGGTCGAGCGCTACCTGCAGTGGTGCGGGTTCTGGGCCGACTTCCTCGAGGACGTCTCCTACGTCGACGGGAGGCGCCAGTTCACCCACGAGAGGCTCAGGAAGGCCCGCTCGTCGCTCTCGCGGCTCGTCTCGCGGGGGACCCTCTTCACCTACCTGGACCCCGCGCTGACGGCGGAGGGGCCGCTGCCGCGCACCAACAACGCGATTGAGGGCGGCGTCAACGCCCAGCTCCGGGACATGCTCAGGAACCATCGCGGCATGTCGGCCATGCGGCGCGTGAAGGCGGTCTTCTGGTGGTGCTACCTGCACACGGAGTCACCGAGGCCCGCGCGCGACGCCCTCTCGTCCATGCCGACCGACGACGACATCGACCTGCTCTACAGGACCTACTCGGCGGGCCCCAAGCGCGACGACGGGGGCCCGGAGTGGGGCGACCGGGTCGTGTGG
>NZ_JBQXES010000043.1:0-1174 GCF_052599055.1 Thermophilibacter sp. ZX-H3
ATGTGGCCCCTAACGAGAAGCATAGCCCCTGAGTTTCTGTCCGGTCGCCGGCGTACGCTCGCAGCGAGGGGCACGACGGCGTAGGGAGGTCGCGATGGCGAGCATGACGGGCAGGGACGTGGCGGCGGCAAACGGCGGGGACGGGACCCTGATCGAGTGGATGGCGCGCTTCGGGACCGAGGAGGCCTGCGAGGAGGAGCTTCTGCGCAGGATGTTCCCTGACGGGTTCCTGTGCCCGGCGTGCGGGCACGCCAGGTGCTCGCGGGTGAAGGGGCGGTCCCACAAGTGGCAGTGCACGCGCTGCTCCAGGCAGTTCTCGGTGACGGCGGGCACCGCGATGAGGGGCACCAAGCTGCCGCTCGTGAAGTGGTTCCTCTCCGCCTACCTGATGACGCACTCCAAGCGCGGGGTCTCCGCGATCGAGCTCGCGAGGCACCTCGGGGTCTCCGAGCGCACCGCCGGCTACGTGCTGCTGCGCCTCCGGGGCGCCATGGCCAGATCGGAGTCGGTTCAAGCGGCTTGACGGGACCGTCGAGGTCGACGAGATGTACCTGGGGGCGACGGTCGCCGGGAGGGTGGGCCGCGGCTGCGGGAAGGTCCCCCTGCTCGTCGCCGTCGAGGCCGGCGGCCCCGGGGGCCCGGGCCGCTGCTCGGCCAGGGTCGCTTCCGACGTGGCGGCGGGCTCCTACCGGGAGTTCCTCCGCGCCCGCGTCAGCGTGCTCGCCCGCGTGCGCTTCGACGGCTTCCTGCCCATAGGCTGCGCGGTCGCGTCGTGGCCGCGCGCCGAGGCCGGCAGGTCGCCCTCGGGCGGCGCGCCGGGGACGTGGCTGCGCCTGGCGCACAAGGTGATCTCGAACCTGCGCGCCTACGTCCAGGGGACCTACCACGGCCTCTCGGCGACGAGGCTCCAGGGCTTCGTGGACGAGTTCTGCTGGAGGTACTCGCACCGCGCGCCGGGAGGGCCCGGGATCGCCTCGGAGCTGCTGGGCGAGGCCGCGCGCGGGCACGTGCCGAGGGCCGAGCTCCTCTCCTCGACGTTCTCCGCCCAGGGGCCGGGCAGGAGGTTCAGGAACGCGCGGAGGGAGAAGAGGGAGAACGAGGAGTGGGTCGCAGCGGCGATCGCCGAGGCGACGAGGGAGCGGATGACTAACTATGCCGCTCGTTAGGGGCCACA